>NZ_JBZNBU010000206.1:0-9686 GCF_058530065.1 Waterburya sp.
ATAGAGAAACAATAATAAATCCCCCACCAATACCTAACAAACCCGATAATATTCCCGAACCAACTCCACCAACAGCTAATAGTAACCAGTTCATATAATTGAAGATAACTTAATCTCACTATCTTTTTAGTATTGACAAATATCGTGTAAAGCGCGGTGCAATTCGGTGAAACTAGTATATAGTTCATCTTCTTCGATGGTAGAAGCTCTATTTTGCCATTTATCAGACCAAGATCCTGCTGATTCAATAAGTTTTGCCTGTTGGGGAGATAGATCTACCTGTTGAAAGGCAACCTCTCCTGTGGGTTTGACTACCCAAATATAAATTTGTTTATATTCTCCGTGTAGCTTGCCCTGTGCCACAAAGTTTTCATCGGCAATAAAAGCATATTCAACTAAGGTAGCATCATGCTTGCGAGCAATTTCTTTGATTTTCTTAATATCTGGTGGGGCGGTTTGTTGCCTTAAAGCTTCGTTGGATGCCGCTTCAGGAGTCAGTCTAGTAGCCAATAGTTCAATAAAAGATCGCGCCCTTTCTGCTTCTGCCACTTCTAAAGCTGCTTCGGGATTATTTTGAGCGATTAAAACTCGGCGTAGGAGAGGATAGCTTTGTAGTTGGGTATCAAATAAAGAAATGCGATCGAGATCTTTTAAGCCTTCTCGCATTGATTCCCTTAAAGCGATCGCCTGACGAAAACTAGTTTCAGCCTCTTCTAAGTCATTTAATTTCCATTGAGCGTAACCCAGATTATGTAAACTTTCTGCTTCTAATAAGCGATCGCCTGAAGCTTGGGCTTTGAGTAAACCTAATTCTAAGTTTTCTTTAGCCGCAGTAAAGTCATCTAGACTGAGATACACCGAACCAATACCGCTAATTATCGTTCCTTCCAACGCCACAAAATTGTTTTCCTGGGCAATATTGAGACTTTGATCGTAATTATCTAAGGCGCGATCGTAATCCATGCTGGCGTGATAGCTACTGGCGAGATTATTTAGAGTCTGGGCGGTAAGTTTTTGTTTTTGTGGGCTATCTTCTAGGGTTTGAATTTCTTGTAAACTTTGTTGATAAAATTTTTGTGCTTGGGGATATTTACCTCGATTTGCTGCGATCGCACCTAAACTATTTTGTGAATAAATAATCCCTTCCTGGTTTTGAAAATCGCGGGCAATAGTTAATGCCTGTTGGTGAAAAACTTCTGCTTTTTCGTAGTTACCGATGGCAATCTGCACATTTCCCATACCCCGCAATACTTGTCCTACTGCGGCTTGGTTGTTTAATTCTTGCCAGAGGGATAAAGAGCGATCAAAAGCCGATATTGCCTGGGGATAGTTCCCTACTCGCAGATAATTATTGCCTAAATTTCCCTCAATACTGGCAATCAATTGCTTATTATTAGTTTGTTCGGCAGTAGCTAAGGCTTGCTCAAAATAGCTTACTGCCTGAGGATAGTCCTCTAAAGCTTCATAAGCCAAACCAATATTACCCAGAGAGAGAGTTGCACCTTGAGAATTATTCTGTTCCTGGTAAAGAGTTGCTGCCTTTTGCCAAGTTGCGATCGCAGCTTCTACATCGCCTTGTTGTAATTCTTGTTGCCCGCGATCGAATAATTCCTGGGCAGAATTAACTTGAGCTAAAAGTTTATTCTCATAGCTATTCGATTGATTGATAGTAAGCGATTGTTGAGAATTGACTCTAGTCGTCAGTAACAGTGAGAAAATCAAGCCGATTCCTACCCTATAAACTTGCAAAATTAAAGTATTTTTAAATTTGTCTGACAAGATCGTCTTTGATACGAGCATTTTACAAATCAATAATTCAGTGTAAGAGATTTATAGCAATATAGAAACATCATACTTTTGAAATATGGCATCACCTGTTACGACCGTTAAATTTTCTATATTTCCCTGAGTTATAATCATGCGATCGAAAGGATCTTTGTGATGTAGAGGTAGAGAACCAGCTTCGATCGCATGGATGGGTTTAATATCTATGATTTCGATATTATCCTGCGGACATTCTTTGGCTACCAATTTATCGAGAGACTGAGGAATCGTTAATTTACCATTATTAATCTTGATACTTAGTTCCCAAATAGTAGCCACTGACAAATACAAATGATTCTGACGACTAATCAAAGCATCTAACTGTTTTTGACTAAGTTTGCTAGTGTCGCTCAACCACCATAACCAGCAACAAGTATCCAACAATAATCTCATTTATTCGTCCCCGTAAAATAATCCCATCACTTCTTCATCTAGCCGATTGAAATCATCTCTAATTTCAATTTGATTGGTAAGTCTCCCAGGTATGCGATCGCTTTTATCGTCAACGGGAGTATAGGGAATGAGTTTGGCAATGGGAACACCACGATTAGCAATAGTAAATTCTTCTCCTAAAGCTACCCGCGATAATAGTTTTGATAGTTGAGTTTTTGCTTCGTGAATATTGATTGGTTTGCTCATCTTAACTAAACTAAGTCTACAAACCAAGTTTATCGTTTTAAAAATATATTTGCCTAAAATAATCTAAAAGTAGAGCAGACAATGTATTAAAGTATTTACTTCACATCGCCCACTCTACCGATTATCTATTGCATTTGTTTTCTATTTAGAATGGCGATCGAAATCAAACGAGAATCTAATCGGATTGCCCGCTTCATCATTCAATGGCTGAAACCAGAAACTAGTATCGCCATCAAATTCCAGAATCTCATCACCAGTTAACAGTTCGGGGAATTGTTCTTGCCTAATGGGTATGGGGTTGACCTCCGCATCCTGGGGTTGAGTAAAGACAAACGAGAGAGTTTGTCCCAAACATCTGGCTTTGACTTTGTTTGTTCCTGGGATAGGGGTGACTTTGATTTTGGTTCGACAGAAAGCCGCTAGCAGAGGATCTTCTTCTGACTCTACCAGATTATCTTCCTCATCTTCATCGCGAATACCATCGCCATCATCATCCTCATCTTCATCTTCATCATTATTGATACCGTCGCCGTCGATGTCATCATCCTCGTCGTTGTCGATACCATCCCCATCAATATCATCATCTTCACTGTCGGGAATACCATCACCGTCGGTGTCATTATCTACATCACCTAGAGGACTATCATCATCTTCAAGGAACTGTTGGAGAAATCAGGAATAGAACTTTAAAAGTTTTGGAGAGATGCCAAGTTGAAATGTTGATTATTGACGAAGCAGATCGCCTGAAACCCAAGACATTTGCAGATGTAAGAGATATTTTTGATAATTTGGGTATTTCTGTAGTTTTGGTGGGAACGGATCGTCTGGATGTAGTAGTTAGAAGAGACGAACAAGTTCACAATCGTTTTAGAGCTTGTCATGGTTTTGGCAAATTATCTGGAGTTGAATTTAAAAAGACTGTAGATATCTGGGAACGCGATATCTTAAGATTGCCTGTAGCTTCAAACTTGAGTAGTAAAGCTATGCTCAAAGTCTTAGCCCTAGCAACTAGAGGCTATGATGTTATCACCAGAAGGTGTAGGTATGAAGCATCAGCCAATTCGCCTCTGTGCAGCTTGTTATGTTGAGTCGCCTTGCCATCGGATTGAATGGCAGTTTAAGCAGACAGATAGATGTGAGCAACATCAGCTTCGGTTGTTGTCGGAATGTCCCAACTGTAAGGCTAGATTCCCCATTACGTCTTTATGGGTAGATGGCTGGTGCAGCAGGTGTTTTTTGCCTTTTGCTGAAATGGTTAAAAAGCAAAAGCCTTGTTAATTTTGCCTTTTTTTAGAAATAATATTTACATAGGATATGGAGCAATGGAAACAATTCATCTTAATTCACTTGGGGAATTAGATCGGCTTATTAGCGATCGCTTTAATTTACCACTTCGTCCTTACTCAACAGATTTAAAAGCAGCTTTGGAATTAGTTGTATGGCAGTTTAACAATTCTGATTTTCCTCACTTTGAAGTCTTTTACTCTAATGCTGCTCAACCAGAAGAGCCATTTTTATCTACCTTTGAACCAGATGCTTGGGATTCTGGTGTAACTGCTCCAATGGCGATTTGCAAATCGGCTCTGCGTTATTTAAAAGGAATAGTCATTATTGTAAACAAGGAGACCGATCGAAGTGAGTGATGTATCTTCCATTGTTTCAGGAACTTTTATTTTGGGTTCTTTGTTTGGGATGAGTATTAATTGGTTACTTTCCTCTAAGGAAGATGAATATCAAAAATTACTCAGAGAAACAAAGTATTTAGTCGATCGCCATGAGGGAATTGTAACTATATCCGATCTGGTTTTGAATGCAGGCATTTCTCCAGCTAAAAGTAAAAAATTTTTGGAGCGTTTAGCAATACAGCTTGATGCAGATGTTGAGATAACCGAAGCAGGAAAAATTTATTATCGGTTTCCGACAGTCAAAGCTATTGATAATAAGCAATTGGAAGGAAATTAATTGCTATCTAGTTATTAGTTTTCCTTGACTTATAGCAGAGGCGATCGCTTTTTATGTTTTGGTTCGATAGGCTTGTTCGGGATGATTTGGTTTGTCGGGGTATTTTAATTCTATAAGTCCTTCGTCTACCATCTTTTTAAGAAATCGAGTTCTAAGTGTAGAATTAGTGCGATCGAGTATTACTTCTAATTGTTGCAGAGTTAAAAATCTCTCTTGGCACACCTCTAAAATGGCTTGTCGCATTACATCTGCTGAAACTTTCCTTTTTTCTCTGACAGGTCTTGCGATCGCCTTTAGTTTTTCCAAATCATCAGAGTTCCCAGTCAAATGATCGAAGCTTTCTTCCAAATGATCGGAGTTCCCAGTCAAATGATCGGAGCTTTTTTCTAAATGATCGGAGTTCCCAGTCAAATGATCGGAGCTTGGTTGAGAAGTTGAAGTGTTTTGAAGTAATGAAAGTAAGTTTTTACTTTCTGAAGTTGGCAAACTGTAATATGTTCCACGACCACGACCAGATTTATCGAGCCAACCTTTGTCCGCCAAATTTTTGAGACAGTCACCAATATCTTTAGGATGTTTTTGACTATAGCACTGAATATCGCTATTGTTGATTTCTCCAAAACGATGAGCAAGAACTAAAATGATTCTGTCTAGTTCAGAAAGATAGTGATAATCTTCACCAACAAGCGATCGCAATTCCCGCTCAATTTCTTCAGGAATTAAACTGACCATTGGTAATGCAACCGTTGTCAAATCTAGATCGAGCTTTTCAGATACTAAAGGTCTAAACCATTGTTGTTCCCGCCAAGCTCGAAGAATTTTGGGAAATCCAGAGCCAGCCTTTTCGCTCAAGCCTAGCATTTGAAACATTTTTTGCAAATTGGGATTGCGAGGATCGCTTTCACCTCCATCATAAAGACGTTCGAGAGGAATTCTAAGACGACCAGGGTTAGAAAAAATAAATAAATCTTGAAACTTCAGAATTTTTAGGGGTCGAGTTGATAGGTGGTCGGCATGAATTATGGTGTTAACTAAAGCTTCTCTCAATGCTTGATGAACATGAGTTTCTTCCTTACGGACAGCATCTCGATCTAATTTAAAGGGAACATCTAGATCGTTAACTAATCTCCCGTAAACGCGATAGTAAAAATTAAATAGATTAGATTCCCATTTACCATCTAACGTAACTCTGTATGTCCAACGTTCTTCTGGATCGTTAGATAGTCTTTCCTGATAGTCTAAATGATAGTGAGAAAAAGCGTCTAAAATGCTTCTTTCATAACCAAACATGAGTAATCCAGCGACAGTTAGCCCTTCTTTGCCTGTGCTGCGATCGCGTTTCCATCCTCCTAACTGAAAAAGCAATTCTTTATCGTCTAATGCTAACCAAGGATGATCTGGTTCTCTAGAGCTAAATCTCTGACGATAGGCTTTGATTGTTTCTGGGTCGATATCGTTGAGATCGAAATTTTCTAAAATTTGAGAATCTTGAGGCTGGCTACTCGCATCACGAAGCATTTGACGGATTTCGTCCTCTGTACAAAGATAATCTCCTTCATAATTGCGTTTATAAGTCCCTGTCATGGGATTATTGTTGATATAAACAGGACGCTGAGTACGAGTTGCTTTGGGGACTTTAATAATGATGAGAGATTTATCTTCGACTTTCTCGATAGCTACATCTGACTCATTACAGATAGGAATGCTCAGTTTTCCAGTATTGTTATGGTTGTCCCAAAAATCTTTAAGCTGTTTTTTTGGATTATTAACACCGAGGATTTCAAATCTACCTTTTTTCTCGGAAACGCCAAGAACGACATAACCCCCTTCAGTATTGGCAAAAGCTGAAATACTTTTCCAGGCATCTTTTGGTACATTATCTTCAGCCCTTTTACATTCAAAATCTTGGCTTTCACCAATGTCCAGTTTTTCGAGGAGGGTTTCTAAATCCATTTGGGAAAAATAGCGATCGCACTTCAACAAAAATCTACAAGCACTACTATTTATACCTCACCTTTTATAATCTGATGTTAATTCCTGGATTTGCGGATAATCGCCAGCCAAAAGAGCTAAATATAGTGTTCTTATTTCATCACCTTGAAATAAGGCGAAAATTTTGGTTTCTTATTTCATGGATAGCCTATTTTATGAAATAAGACTTGTCATAAATGCGATCGCTTTTCTCTAAATCTCTACAAAGTGCGATCGCTTATCAGTTCATAGCTCACCTTTAAATGCTTTATCGAGAATGGAAGGTAGCAGTGCATCTAATTCTTGTAGAGACTGTTCTCGTAAGCGTTTCATTTCATCTACTTTGCTTTGAAGGCGATCAAGATAATCAACGATCCTCTCTTGTTCTTTCAGACAAGGATAGGTAATAGGTGTAGCTCGTAGAATTGTTTGTGATATGTTAACTTGTGCATCTGCTAGTCCTGTTTTTCTGTTGAAAAAATATTTTTGGGAAAAAGGAGATGCTAACGATATTTCTAAAAAAAGAGGATTGATTTCTTGCTCATTAGGTTTAAGTCTAATTATCTTATCCGAAATCATAAGGCGAGGGTTTGATTCTCTCACCGCAGCTACTACTCCTACCCTTTTCCTTGGACCTGCTCTTGTCACTAAAATATCACCCTCTTCAACACATAATGCTGGTCTTGGTTTTAGAGATGGAGGCAAAGCTTTATTTTCTGAAGGAAAAAATCTATTCCACTGAACTGAAGTTGTCTTGAGTACGCCCCATTCCCCTTTTGAAGCTGGGTACTTTTCACATTGTGGACTCCAGCCAGCACCCATATTTAAGATTACGTCCTCTATTTTTGCTTGTTTCCAACCTTCGCAATCTGAATCAATAAGTGAACTAAGAGCCGAATTATATAGAATACTAGTTTCTTTAATTGTTTGTTCGCGGAGCGATCGCGCTTCTTCTAGCTTCCCCCCTAATTCCTCAACCTTCGCCACTATCCGCCGTTGTTCTTCTAATGAGGGTAATAGAATTTCAACTTCTAGAAATTTTTCTGGACGAATTCTATTTTTACCACTTGTACCTCTTGATTTTTCATCGCATTGTTGCCAACAGGACTTGGTTTTAGTAAACCAATAGAACCAGCGTGGATCTAACTCATCTAAATTTGGTTTAAAACTAGGAAATTCATTAGATACATAACATCCAGACAGATTAGAAGGAATAACTGTAACACTTCCGTTTCTTGCCCATATTTTATTGACTACAATATCGTTCGTGTCTATTTTGAATAGTTTTTTATACTTTGTTTGACTACCATCAATTGATTCTCTTTGATAAGCACCCTCACCCCAAAGCCTGACTCCGATTTGCTTGTAAATTTTTCCAGGAATTGGTGCTTCCGATCTTTCTACTGGTTCAACGATATCTTTTAACGCAACTTGGTAATTATTCATTACTCATTGATGATGGAATTTATCTCGGTCATTAGTTCAGCAATTTGTTGGTCTTTTTCTAAAATGCTGGCTAATAATTCTTCTGGTGGTAAATGTTCAAATTCTTGTCCTGAATTGGGATTTTTTCGATCTAGGTTATAGATTGCCCAGTAGATAGCATCCCCTTTGGTTTGTTCTTCCTTTGCAGTTTCTCTTTGTTGTTTTTCTTCGGTTTGTAGTTGTTTGATGTCTTGCTTGATGCTTTTGATTTTAGATTTAATTTCTTTTTGTTCTTTTTTGGGAGTGAAATCGAGGATCTTACTTTCTAGGTGTTTAATTTTTTCTTCAAACTCTTTAACTTGTTTTATGCAGTTATCGGCGGTTGCTGTTGTTTCCTTGGCTGTGTTCCAATGAGGAGTAGCTTCTGCAATCGCTTTTTCTTTAACTTCCTTGAAGTTGTATTTCCAAGCTCGATCATTTGATTCTCTCTTGTTCCACCATTCAATACAGTCGGAAAAAGCTTCATCTTGGATGGGTTTGGTTTTGGTGTAGTTTTTTCTACCTTCTGGTAAAGGTATTTCGTAGTACCAAATTTCTTCCGTAGGTTGAGAGGAATCGAAAAATAATAGATTGGTGGGGATTTTGGTATAGGGTTCAAATACGCCGTTGGGTAGGCGCACAATGGTATGTAGATTGAATTTTTGCAGTAAATCTTCCTTGATTTTGGCGCAGACACCATCCCCGAATAGTACCCCGTTAGGAAATACTACTCCTGCTTTGCCGACATGGTTATCTTTTTGCAGCTTCCGCATAATTAACTGCAAGAATAACAATGCCGTTTCTTTAGTTTGTTTGTCACTAGGAAAGTTATTTTTAATTCTGTCTTCTTCTTCTCCCCCAAAAGGTGGGTTAGTCAGAATAATATCTACCCTGTCTTTGATTCCCATTTCGGAAAGTTTTTTGCGTAAACTATTACCGCTATCGATATCGGGATATTCAAAACCGTGTAGCAACAGGTTCATGTGCGCCAGCATTAGGGGTAATGATTTGGCTTCCCCGCCGATAATGCTTTGCTGTAAAATTTGCCAATCGGTAGCAGTAGATTGTTTTTTGAGATATTTGTAAGCTTCAACTAAAAAACCACCCGTACCACAAGCAGGATCGAGGATGGTTTCTCCTAGTTTGGGGGCGATTACTTCTACCATAAAGCGAATTACAGGGCGAGGAGTATAAAATTCTCCCGAATCTCCCGCAGCATCGCGCATTTCTTTTAACATCGATTCGTAAAGAAGACTGAGTATATTGACTTCTTCCGATCTGTTGAAGTGAATTTCGTTTATCTTGCTAAGAACATCAAATAACAATGTCCCGCTAATCATGCGGTTATTAACATCTTTAAATACTTTGGCAATGACATCGGCGCGATCGCGTCCCGTTTTGCTTTTCAGACTCCGTAGATAAGCCAGTAACCCCAAACCCTTTGTTTCGTCTGGTAGATCTGCTTCGTCATTATTGATAAAGTTCTTCAGGCGATCGCCACTAAAGTTTTCATTAGCAGCCCAATTACGCCAACGATAGGGGGCTTTAAAAGCGGATTTGTAATTCTTCCCTGCTAATTCCGCTTCATCTTCCCGTAGTTTTTCCGCATCGTCCAACAGCTTGAGAAACATAATCCAAGTCAACTGAGGAAGGCGATCTAACTCTCCATTTAACCCCTTATCCTTCCGCATGATAGATCGATCCCGAAACAAATAAAAGTTATCCAGAGGTAGTATCGTATGACAGCATACTTCCGCCTAACATATTTAATGCAAACATTACTCAATTTACTCAAGGCAAAATAGAGGGGATTACAGACTATAACA
>NZ_JBZNBU010000207.1:0-11513 GCF_058530065.1 Waterburya sp.
GTATAAACAATTGTGCCATCGTCCAACCACATCCGCGCAATGTCTACTCCCGCTTGCAACAAGCCTCCAGGATTGTTACGCAAATCTAAAATATAGGCTTCGGCTCCTTGCTTCTCTAAATCGACTACTCCGTGAGCTATTTCCTTAGCTGCGTTAGCACTAAACTGATTCAAACGAACATAACCCACCTTTTGATTGGTAGTGGTATCGAGAGCAGTGTAAACGGGATTGAGAGAAATGCGATCGCGGACTATATTTAAAGTACGAGGTTGGGCATCTTTATCTTGACCCGATTGAATCCTTAGAGATACTTTTGTGCCAACTTGACCGCGCATTCTGGCTGCTGCTTCGTCTAAAGTAAGATTTTTAGTACTAACTCCATCAATTTCCAAAATACTGTCTCTAGGTTCGATTCCTGCTGCTTCGGCGGGAGAGCCAGCTAAGGGAGAGATTACTTCAATTAATTTAGTGGCGGGGTTAATATTAATCTGCAAACCTACTCCCGAAAGTTCTCCAGAAGTATTAACCTGCAAACTATGATACTGCTCTGGTCTTAACAGCCTGGTAAATGGATCGTCTAGAGTTGCTAGCATTTCTTCGATCGCAGTATAAGTCTCATCGCGATCGCGCAATGGTTTTTTAACGTATTTTTCTCTTAGCTTCCACCAATTCTGATGATTGAAAGTTTCATCTAGATAAGATTGATTTACAATTCGCCAAGACTGCAATAGTAGTTTTTGTTCTTCTGTAAAGGCTCTTGCTTCAGGGACAAACCAAACAAAACTAGATAGCAAACAGAATGAAACCATTAGGGCGACAGTAAAAACTTTTTTGACCATGAGAAAAAATATATTAAGTAACTCAGTTGCTGAGATTATTTTATTTTAGTCATTGTTTACCAAATGTTACGTAAAAACCAAAAGAAAAAAATACCTAATTTGTTTGTCTTCTTGGCTTTTAGACAAGGTTACAGCCAAGTAAACCTACAAGATGCCTTATAATACGAGATTAAATAAAGACACCATAGCTTAAAGCTATGTTACATTTTTTAAAGAGGTTTAAGGGCCTTTTGCGAAGCTCTTTTCCTTCTACGGACTTAAATAGCAAATATTACGACCGCGAGTGATATCTGTTTTCAGATAGCAAGGCTTCCATAACAAGCAACACTCAATTACCAAAACTTAATATTTCCATCTGAGACTTACCAAATTTTGGCGAAAACCAGATTGGAAGTCAGTTAATTCGGTAAAATCATCCATAACTATTTTTTTTGTTAGCTAATATATAGGCTTCATGTTTTCCAAACAAGTAACTGATTCAAAAACTTTTCAATGGTTTGATGAGCGTCTAGAAATTCAAGCAATTTCTGACGACATTACCAGTAAATATGTACCCCCTCATGTAAACATTTTTTACTGCTTGGGCGGTATCACTCTAGTCTGCTTTCTCATTCAGTTTGCCACTGGATTTTGCATGACTTTTTACTACAAGCCTAGTGTATCCGAGGCTTTCTCTTCCGTTGAGTACATCATGAACGAAGTTAGCTTCGGTTGGTTAATTCGTTCCATCCACCGTTGGTCTGCGAGCATGATGGTCTTGATGATGATTCTTCACGTCTTCCGCGTATACCTAACTGGTGGTTTCAAGAAACCCCGCGAATTGACTTGGATTACTGGCGTAGTTATGGCAGTAATCACCGTTAGTTTTGGTGTAACTGGCTACTCTCTTCCTTGGGATCAGGTTGGCTACTGGGCGGTTAAAATCGTATCTGGCGTACCCGCAGCAATTCCTGTAGTGGGCGATCAAATGGTCGAACTACTTAGAGGTGGAGCTAGTGTAGGTCAAGCTACTTTGACTCGTTTTTATAGCTTACATACATTTGTATTGCCCTGGTTGATTGCAGTCTTTATGCTGTTGCACTTCTTGATGATCCGCAAGCAAGGTATTTCTGGTCCTTTGTAAATTGAGGTTCTAGAGTCCGTGTCGGGAATCTTGCAACTAATTCCCGATGGCTTTTGGGAATGATAGTAGGTAAATTGTATGTAGTGACATATAGTATTTTTGCTTTATGTCTCTAGTTTAAATAACTTAGACAGCATTATTAGCAATCATTCTTGCTTATTCCAATAGCCGATCTAAAGTAAACTTAGGAGAAAAAATTATGTCAACTCTAAAAAAGCCCGATCTAAGCGATCCCGCTTTACGCGCTAAGTTGGCTCAAGGTATGGGTCACAATTACTATGGCGAACCCGCTTGGCCTAACGATTTGTTATACATTTTCCCAGTAGTAATCTTGGGAACTATTGGTTTGGTAGTAAGTCTAGCAGTATTAGATCCTGCAATTGTAGGCGAACCTGCTAACCCCTTTGCTACTCCTCTAGAGATTTTACCTGAATGGTATCTATACCCCGTATTCCAAATCTTGCGCGTTGTTCCCAGTAAATTATTGGGAATTGCCGCTCAAACCGCAGTACCTTTGGGATTGATGTTAATTCCTTTCATCGAAAACGTTAACAAATTCCAAAATCCCTTCCGTCGTCCCGTAGCTACTACAGTATTCTTATTTGGTACTTTGGTAACTATTTGGTTGGGAATTGGTGCAACTTTTCCCATCGACGAATCTTTAACTTTGGGCTTGTTCTAAATTTTCCCCAGTTTGGGATCGAACCGAGTAACAGTTAATTAACCAGACGCGATCGCTTTTTTTTCTAACTAGTTTTGACTAGATTGAGTGAAAAGCGATCGCGTCTCTTGATTTTTAGGTCTTTGGATAAGGGCTAGAGAATAATTGTCTCAATTTATAATTTAT
Organism: Waterburya sp.; assembly: GCF_058530065.1. NCBI lineage: Bacteria > Bacillati > Cyanobacteriota > Cyanophyceae > Pleurocapsales > Pleurocapsaceae > Waterburya > Waterburya sp. The sequence goes on from NZ_JBZNBU010000207.1 coordinate 2,810, forward strand.
TGGTATCATATATTCAAGGAAGGAAAAATAGTACCTCATCCTTTCTGCCTACAGAAATATCGAGCAGCATAGAAGTGGGAAAACCCCGCTTTTTTTGTTGTCTAAATTAATAGAACGAATACTTTTGCGTGCTAACCGAATATTGCTTTCCTTGGTACAAAGTAATTTCTCCACCAACATGACCCATCCTTTAGTTCCTCAAATTATCGAACTGGCATCCCCTTTAGCTGAAGAATTAAATCTAGAATTAGTCGATGCGGTGTTTCAAACCAACAAGACACCACCTATATTAAGAATTGACATACGAAATCCTCATGCCGATACCAGCTTAGAAAACTGCGAGCAAATGAGCAGAATACTTGAAGAAAAACTAGACTTAACCGACATTATTCCTGGAGCTTATGTCTTGGAAATTTCTAGTCCTGGTGTTTCGCGGACGTTGACTACAGATAGAGATTTTATTGCTTTTAAAGGATTTGCAGTCACCATCAAGACTTTTGCTCCTTACAAAAACAAAAAACAATGGCAAGGTAGACTTCAGCAGAGGGATGAAACAGCAATTCAGATCAATCAAAAAGGTAAAGCGATCGCTATTCCCCGAGAGTTAGTGGCAAAAGTGCAACTGGATGACGAATAATTCTGGCGATCTTCCTCAAATTCAATCCCAAACATTCTATTAACTAATCAAAACTCAACTTTATTTTTAGGAGTAGCATATGACTCTAGTAAGTTTGCCTGGTCTTAAGGCAACTATTGAAGAAATTAGCCAAAGATATAATCTGCCTAGCAGTGCGGTAGAAGAAGCACTAAGAGAAGCTCTGGTCAAAGGTTATGAAAAATTTCGTCGCTCAAAATCTCGTAATGAAGAATTTAGCGAAGAATATTTTGAAAACTTTAACGTTCAACTAGATACAGAAGAAGAAGGATTTAAAATTCTGACCACCAAAACTATTGTTGACGTTAGTAAAGAAAATATAGAAGATCGCGACCACCACATCGCTTTAAGTGAAGTCCAAGAACAAATAGACGACTCAGAAATTCAAGTCGGAGATTCGGTAGTTGTTGATGTGACTCCCGAACAAAAAGATTTTGGGCGGATGGCAGCAATTCAAACCAAACAAGTGTTGTTGCAAAAATTGCGAGATCAACAACGGAAACTAATTCAAGAAGAATTCAACGACCTAGAAGATACCGTTCTCCAAGCGAGAGTAGTTCGCTTTGAAAGACAGTCGGCAATTGTCGCCGTTACTAGCGGTTTGGGACAGCCAGAAGTAGAAGCAGAACTTCCCAAACGAGAACAGTTACCTAACGATACCTATCGCTCGAATACTACCTTTAAGGTTTATCTCAAAAAAGTTAGAGATACTCCCCATCGCGGACCACAATTAATGGTTTCTCGCGCTGCTGCTGGATTGGTAGTAGAACTATTTAGCAACGAAGTTCCTGAAATAGAAGAGGAAATTGTCCGTATTGTGGCAGTAGCTAGAGAAGCTCATCCTCCATCCCGTCATGTGGGAGTTAGAACTAAAATAGCGGTAGATACTTTAGAACGAGATGTCGATCCCGTAGGGGCTTGTATCGGAGCTAGGGGATCGCGAATCCAAGCAGTTGTCAACGAATTGAGAGGCGAAAAAATCGATGTTATTCGTTGGTCGCCCGATCCTGCTACCTATATCGCTAATTCTCTCAGTCCAGCTAGAGTAGATCGAGTGATTTTAGCGGACGCAGAAGAAAAACAATCTTTGGTTTTAGTAGCAGAAGATCAATTAAGTTTGGCTATTGGTAAAGAAGGACAAAATGTCCGTTTAGCGGCTCGTCTGACGGGATGGAAAATCGACATCAAAGATATCAACCTGTTTGATGAAGAAGCGGAAATGGCTAAGTGGGCTGCCATAGCAGAAGAAAAAGCCAGAGCCAAAGCGGAAGCAGAGGCAGCCTTGGCAGAGGAAGAAGCGGAAATGGAAGATTTGGAGTTTGCCGAAGAAACTGAAATGGAAGCAGAAACTGAAACAGAACCAGAAGAAGAAATAGCTAGCGAACCAGTATCAGAAGAAGATGTCTCTGAAGAAGAGGTCGATGTAGAAATATCGGAAGTAGAAGCAGATTCAGAGGAAAGTGTAGAGCCCAAAATAGAATAAATATAGTAGTAGAGGAGATCGATAAAACGCCTGAATTATATTAGTCTATTGCCATAGTTAGAACCCCCAAAAATTATTGACTTTGCAGATCTTCTCTAACTTCAAATAAAATTTCTAAATAATTTATGAAACATAAAAATTATCGTCGATGTATCAGTTGTCGTCGTGTAGCCCCTAAAGAACTATTCTGGCGAGTAGTTAGGATTGCATCAAATCACAAAATAGAAATAGATCGAGGAATGGGGCGTTCGGCATATATTTGTCGCAATAGTCAATGTTTAGAGCAAGCCAGAGCCAAAAATCGCTTGCGCGCTTCTCTCAGAATAAAAGTACCAGAACAAATTTACCAAAATTTACAAGAACGTTTAAATCAATAATGTTTAAGTCTAACTACAAAACCGCATTTTTAGAATAAAAAGCTTAAGATAGTATCGATAATTGGGAATTTTTATCTAAAATAAGGTGTATTGAGGTAGCTTTTCTCGTCATGAGAGGGTGACTTCGGGCTGAACTCGAAGAAAACACCAACTTGAAAATTATGGCTATTATTGATAACCAACAATTTCAGATCCATAGATACAGTTCTATTTTTCTTTCTAGATTCAATCTGATAGAGTCATATAAAGTTTTACCAGTAATCTTAAGAAGATGAAAAACTACACGGACGAACTAATGGTTATGTAAAAAATATAAACAACTAATTGAGGGGAATAGTGGATGAACAACGGCAAAGTAAGAATATACGAACTATCAAAAGAATTACATTTGGAGAATAAAGATATTAAAGAGATTTGCGAACAATTAAATATTGCAGTAAAAAGCCATAGCAGCACCATTACCGCATCTCAAGCAGAACGAGTAAAAGCGATCGCTGCAAAATCCCCTCCCAACAACAAAACCGACCGAAAATCCGATTCAAAAGCTCCTAAAGCTCCAGGAAAACGCAAGCAACAAATTTTGGCAATTCATCACAAAACAGACAGCCCAGACTCTCTAACTTCCCCTAATAAACCAGCATCAGGAGAAGCGCCTAGGTTGGTCTCTCCTCCCAGTCGTCCCAAACCACCAAGTGCAAAATCGATACCAGGGAAATCATTAGCATCGCCCAAAACTTCTCAAAAACAAAACTTCACTCCTAATGACAGCAGTTCCAAGTCGGCATCAGAATCTGCCGAACGATTGACTCCAGTCAAACCACCGAAATTAACTGCTCCGCCTTCTAGACCTCAAAAAGCTAAAAATACGACTAAGAAGAGTTCTCCAACTCCAACAATTAAGCCTAAAGTACGTTCTTTAGAACCTACTCAAGATAAGACAGAAAGAACGGAAAAAGCAGAGAAAAAGAAAAAAGTAATTTCTCCTCTGCCCAAGCTAAATCAAAGACCTCAGAAAGCCCAGCCCCCAGGCAAAGTAGGTAAAATATCGAAAGAAGAAGTTGACGAAACTGTTACCGAAGAAATAGAAGATGAGGATATCGAGCCTGATGAAGTAATCAGTAAAACTGAAGTCAAAAAAGTTACTCGTCTCAAACGTCCTACTCCCCCAAGAAAAGTTAAAGAGTGGGAAAATGAAGAGGATGATGAAGGTAAACAGTCAAAATCCAAAGGTAAAGCTGCCAAGAAACGTCGCGCACCCAAACCCGTACTGGATGATGACGACGATTTCGATACAGATCTCAATACAGTACAAGTCGATACTGCTTTTAGCTTGTCAACGGCTCGTCCTCCTAAACCCTCTTCGATGCAGCAACAACAGCCTGCTGCTAGTACCCACAAAAAACCCCGTAAGCCTTCCTTTAAAACAGAAAAAACTCAAAAAACCGAGCGTCAAGCTAAAGGAAAAGTTACTCCTACTCTACCCGAATCGATTGTTTTGACAGATAATTTGACCGTCAGAGATTTGGCACAAAGGTTGAACACTCCTGAAACTGATATTATTCGGAGTCTTTTCTTCAAAGGAATTGCAGTAAATATTACTCAAACTCTCGACCTAGAAACGGCTCAGATCGTGGCAGAAGAGTTAGGAGTAATCGTAGAAACTCCAGAAGAAACATCAGCAGCAGTCAAAGAAACAGAAATGTTGGATGTAGAAGATTTAGAAAATCTTCAGCATCGACCTCCTGTAGTCACGATTATGGGTCACGTGGATCATGGTAAAACTACTTTGTTAGATTCGATTCGTAAAAGTAGAGTGGCATCGGGAGAAGCTGGGGGAATTACCCAGCATATCGGTGCTTATCATGTCGATGTGGAACACAATGATCAGCAAGAGCAAATTGTCTTCTTAGATACTCCAGGTCACGAAGCCTTTACCGCAATGCGTGCCAGAGGAACGAGAGTCACAGATATAGCTATTTTAGTGGTGGCAGCAGATGATGGAGTCCAACCCCAAACCAAAGAAGCAATCGGTCATGCTAAAGCAGCAGAAGTACCTTTAATTGTGGCAATCAACAAAGTGGACAAGCCCGAAGCAAATCCCGATCGCATCAAGCAAGAATTGACCGAACAAGGTCTAGTTCCCGAAGATTGGGGCGGTGACACCACAATGGTTCCCGTCAGTGCTTTAAAAGGAGACAATCTAGACGAATTACTAGAGATGATTCTTTTAGTAGCAGAAGTAGAAGAACTCTCGGCTAATCCAGATCGTCTGGCAAAAGGTACGGTGATTGAAGCAAATCTCGATCGCAATCGCGGTCCAGTGGCTACCCTGTTAGTGCAAAATGGTACTTTGAAAGTAGGAGATAGTATTGTAGCTGGTTCTGTTCTGGGTAAAGTCAGAGCGATGATTGACGACATGGGCAATAAAGTCGAAGCTGCCACTCCTTCTTTTGCTGTAGAAATTCTCGGTTTAAATGACGTTCCCGAAGCTGGGGATGAATTTGATGTCTATGAAAGTGAAAAAGAAGCTAGAGCCGTTGCCGATCGACGGGCGATCGAACAAAGAGACAGCAGATTGCTACAGTCTATGTCCTCCCGTCGTATCAGCTTGAGTACGATTTCCGCCCAGGCTCAAGAAGGAGAACTTAAAGAACTCAACCTAATTATCAAAGCGGACGTTCAAGGTTCTGTAGAAGCTATTTTAGGCTCTCTAGCTCAGTTGCCGCAAAATGAAGTTCAAATTCGCACTTTGCTTGCTTCTCCTGGGGAAGTAACGGAAACCGATGTGGATTTGGCAGCAGCTAGTGGTGCGGTCATTATTGGCTTTAATACAACTCTGGCATCGGGGGCGAGACAAGCAGCAGACCGCGAAGGAGTAGATATCCGTCAATACAACATCATCTACAAACTACTAAACGAAATCCAAGGGGCGATGGAAGGTCTATTAGACCCCGAAGAAGTAGAAGAAGCTCTAGGTCAAGTAGAAGTTCGAGCAGTATTCCCCGTCGGTCGCAGTGCGGTAGCAGGTTGTTATGTCTTATCGGGCAAAATAGTCCGCAACTGCAAAATTCGCGTTCGTCGCGGTAGTAAAGTAGTCCACGAAGGAGAACTAAATTCTCTCAAACGGATGAAAGATGATGTTAAAGAGGTCAACACTGGTTTTGAATGTGGTGTTGGTGCTGCAAAATTCTCTGACTGGCAGGAAGGAGATATTATCGAAGCCTACGAATTAGTCTTCAAGCGTCGTACTTTAGCAACAAACTAGTTAAAAGGAGAGGCATGGGTAGGGGCTGTTCGCAAACAGCCCTACCGTAATATTTTTAGGTTTACTAACAGATAATTATTAATTATTCATTGTTCATTATTAATTAATAAAAGTCAGATCGATGCTTAATACCAAAGCCTTGCGCTCCGAACCTTTTTTGTGGATTCACTTGTCAGGAATAGCAGTTTTTCCAATTTTTGTGGGATTAAGTGCGATCGCTTTAAGTATTGGAGATAGTTATCATCCAGTTTTAGAACTATTCTTATTATTTATCTTGGGGATAGCTCCTGTATGCTTGATGCAGGTAGCTCGTCCCTTTGATATTTTTAGTATTTTATTGCTATCGATCGCTCCAGAATCTTTAAGGGAAGAACGCAGGGCGATTTTGTCTCTGTTGAAAAGTTTTAAACACAAATTCTTGAGCGCGATCGCAGGGACTTTAATGACTGCTTTGATGTGGTTGGTTTATACCCTGTCTCCCTTAGCTACTGGGATCGTCGATTTTTTGCCTCAGTGGCGTATTTTAGGTTTGGGAATTGCCATTATTGGTATTTACTCTTTTAATTTATTCTTTCAGATTCCTTTAAGCGTTTTGCTAGTATTGTTGACCAAAGAAGCTAAATTATCTCAAACCAAAGCCTATCCCGTAGCAGAAATAGCTGACAGTTTTACCGTGCCTGGGATAAAAATAGACAAAATTCTGTGGTTTGTTCAGCCAGAATTAGACTTAGATGGAAATGCTTAAAAATAGTTGTTTTAACTGTCAATAACTAAAATTGTGTAGTTGCAACTACAATCTGTTTTTTTAGTTAAGTTAAACTAGTAAGTATATAAGACAAATAAGCGATAATAACATAAATGACAAACTCAACAATTACTTCCCAAGCAGGAAGAGAGCAAAATCAAGCAATTTGGTACAGTTTGAGAAAGGCGATCGCTAAAAGTTCTGGTTTTCAAAGTTGGCAGCAAGAACGAAAAATTAACTTAGAAACCGATCTAGATACTCAAGTAAAACGTTATTTAGAAGAGACTTTAGAAACGCTTGCTTACTAAAACAATAAATTCAATCGAACTGCGATCGCACTATCGACAGTTATGGGGAGATGCTATTAATCTTGCATCTCCCTTCGATGTTTTTAAAATGGATTGAAAAAAATCTTAAAGCAAAGATTTCCAACTATTTTGTTTTAGTAAAATTACTTATGATAATTTATAAAGGTTTTAAGCCCTGCGGTTATCTAAGTAAATAAAATTAAAGCAATATGGCACGTAGCTCTTTACAGTTAAACAGTGAATGGATACCGAAAGTAGAAGAATCTTTAGCCACTCGGCAACTCACTCAACGCACCATAGCCGAGCGTTTGGCAATTTCTCGGTCTTCCGTCTCCAAATTTATTAACTGTAAACCAGTTGCCTTAAATACGTTTATTCGTCTCTGCCAAGAACTAAACTTGGACTGGAATGGAGCATCTCAACCAGAGAGAGAATGGAACGATAATATTGAGAGTTTTAAGTTTAAGCAAGATAAGTTTAAAACTAATCCAGGAGGACAAATTCATCCCCAAGAAGTAATTGGTCGCGATCGCACCATTACCGAACTCTGGGATCGATTGAGACAGCAAAGCTTTATTTTTAGCGGCGAAAGAAGAATTGGCAAAAGCAGCATCCTCAAGAAAATGACTCAAGAAGCACCTCCAGATATGCTACTCATTTATCGGGATCTGGAGGGTATCGCCAGTCCCATTGAGTTTGTGGAGGCAGTTTGGCAAGATACCGAAACCTATCTTCGAGAAGCGGGAAAAGCCAGAAGAGTCAGAGAATTTATTAGCGAATTAACTGGCTCTCATTTTATAGAATATCAATTTCCCTCTGCTGTCAAATCCCATTGGAAAACTCTACTGACTAAAACCATCGAAGATTTAGTCACCATGCAAAATAAGCAAATAGTCTTAGTTTGGGATGAAATACCTCATATGTTGGGGAATTTTAGCCCTGCAGCAGCCATGGAAACTCTGGATAGCTTGCGATCGCTTCGTCAGACTTATCCCGATCTGCGTATGGTTTTTTCTGGCTCGATTGGCTTGCACCATATCATTAAAAATCTACAAAAGGCTGGCTACAGCAACGATCCGACTAACGATATGTATCCCGTAGATGGTCAACCTTTGGCTTTAGAAGATGCAGTCAAATTAACCATCAATTTATTGCAAGGAGAAGCGATCGTAGTCGATCGCCTTCAGACAATAGCAGAGGAGATAGCTTTAGCTGTAGACTGCATTCCTTTTTATATTCATCATCTAGTCAATCAATTAAAAGACTATTCAGGGGAAATCGAGCGCGAAATAATTCTTAATACTGTTGATGAATCCCTACGCAACCCCCTAAATATTTGGAAAATGGATCACTATCGCGAAAGAATTGATAATTACTATAACGATGTTCAGAAAATCTATGCCTTAGAAATTTTGGATGTGCTTTCCATCAATCCTCCCACTCCTTTTCTCACAATCTGGCAATATCTTAAAAGCGAACCCCATACCCAAGACAAAGAAATAGCTAGAACTGTTTTGCGGTTACTGATGAAGGACTATTATTTAATCCAAGAAGATAATCTTTCTGGAAGTACTTATACTTTTCGCTATCAGTTAGTTCAAAAATATTGGCGTATTTCGCGAGGATTTTAGCAACCGTTTGTCCCATAAATATAAAATACGCCTAGTGTGAATTAAAATGACGTAAGGAATAGCTCTTAGAGACTGTTTGTAAACAAAAGATAAAAGCTAGGAATGACGGGGAGACTGGGTGACGGGGAGACTGGGGGAAAGTATTCCTGATTTATTCAAAGAGTGCGATCTTTGCGATCCACTCTTTAAAACAAAGGTAGGGCGCATCCATTATTGTTATTTAATATTTCTTTTACAAAC
>NZ_JBZNBU010000208.1:0-4149 GCF_058530065.1 Waterburya sp.
TAAATCTTTGGCTGCCAAACAACAAAAACAGCATTTGCTAATTTACGTCTCCGATGCAGACAGGAGATCTCTAAATACCAAGCAAATTTTACAAGTAGCGGTACAAAAACTCGGGGAGGGGGTTGGAGTCTGTCGCTGTATTGTTTATCGCTGTCACGAAGATGACACGACAGCTACCGTAGATCGAGAATTTATCAGTCCTGGGATTAGATCGGTCAGGGGGCAACAATGGCAACTAGAAAATAATCCTCTGTTTGAAGAAGCGATCGCTACTAAAGAAACAATTAGTATCAATAACACTTTAGAAGACGAACGAGTCAACCAATTAGCGAAAAATAAAGGTACTAGGGAATTCTTTCAAAATTTAATTCACAACTACGCTATTTCTTCGTGGTTGATCGTGCCGATTTTTTATCATGGTAGATTGCAAGGAATTTTAGAATTACATCATTGCGAGCCATCCCCCATTGCTTGGAAACCCGATGATATTGCTTTGGTAGATGCGATCGCGACTCAAATAGGAGTGGCACTAATTCAAGCAGAAGCCTATGCCGATTTAGAAGATCTTAACGAACAACTAGAAGCTTTAGACCGCACGCGCTCTAATTTGGTGGCAATTGTCGGTCACGAATTGCGTACTCCCCTTTCTACGATTCAAGTATGTTTGGAAAGTTTGGCATCAGAGCCAGATATGCCTCAAGAGTTAAGAGAAATTATGCTCGACACTGCCCTTAGCGATGCAGAAAGGATGCGCAATTTAGTCCAAGACTTTTTGACTTTATCCCGTTTAGAAGGGGGTGGCGTGGAATGGAATTTAGAAACTCTATCTATTTCTGAATGTATCGATCTAGCTATTAGTAACGTCAAGGCTCGTAATGATGGTCTAGATTTACCCAAGATTGAAAATCTGACTACTCCTGACAATCTACCTTTAATTCAAATAGATGGAGAATGGTTGGTGGAAGTATTAGCCAAACTACTGGATAATGCTTGTAAATTTACTCAACCCGATGGTGAAATTGCGATTTCCGTCAAAACTAACGGCGGTAAAACTATTGAAGTTGCCGTTTCCGATACGGGCAGAGGCATTGAAACTAGCAGTCTAGAAACCGTATTCGATCGCTTTTACCAAGAAGAAGGAGCTTTAAGACGCAGCGCGGGAGGAACTGGTTTGGGCTTGGCTATCTGCCGACAAATAGTCAAAAATTGGGGTGGCGAAATTTGGGCAGAATCTCCAGGCAAAGATCGGGGCAGTATTTTTCACTTTACTATTCCGATTAAAAGCGGCAAAGACTAGGAGACTAGGGGGCATGGTGACAAGGAGCAGGGGAGGCAGAGGTGACTAAGAACTAAAAACTAGAAACTATAAACTTAAAAAAAAGTTACAGAACTAAAAACTGTTACAGTTTTTGACATACTCACAATATTGTCCCGACGTGAATGATAGGATGCCGTAAATACCTTTAATTGAGGATTTTTATTAACATGGCAGAAGCAATTACCCTTTCTGGTAAGATGCCCAAATTTGGTGGCAGTACTGGGGGTTTATTAACAAAAGCAGAAGTAGAAGAAAAATACGCTATTACTTGGACTAGTTCTAAAGAACAAGTCTTTGAAATGCCTACTGGTGGTGCAGCTATTATGAACGAAGGTGAGAACCTACTTTATTTAGCTCGTAAAGAACAGTGTTTGGCATTGGGTAAGGCACTTCGTACTTCTTTTAAACCACGCATTCAAGATTATAAAATCTATCGCATATATCCTAATGGCGAGATTCAATACTTGCACCCCGCAGATGGTGTATTCCCCGAAAAAGTGAACGAAGGTCGTGAATATCACGGCAAAAAAGACCGCAGTATCGGTCAAAATCCTCAGCCTGCTACTATCAAATTCTCTGGGAAAGCACCTTACGAAGTGTAACAACAACCAGATAAAATTAGGAAGGACGAAAGGTGGATTGTTTTCTTACCAGTCCTTCTTTTTTTGTGCTGTTTTACCCAGGCGATCGATTCTTAATTCTTCATTCCTTATCTTTGACAGTAATGATTTTTCCTGATTTCACTCAATTTAGCGAACTTGCCCACAAGGGTAATTTTGTTCCTGTATATCAAGAGTTGGTTGCCGACCTAGAAACCCCCGTATCGGCTTGGTACAAAGTTTGTGCGGGTCAACCATACAATTTTCTTTTAGAGTCGGTAGAAGGAGAAGAAACCCTCGGTCGTTATAGTTTTTTGGGGTGCGATCCGATTTGGGTATTGGAAGCTAGAGGCGAAAAAACTACTCAAACTCATCGAGATGGTAGTGTTAAAGAATTTGAAGGTAATCCTTTTGAGATTTGTGATCGCTGTTTGTCAAGTATTAAACCCGTAAAGTTACCCGAACTTCCTCCTGGTATTGGTGGTCTGTTTGGAGTTTGGGGTTATGAATTAATTCGCTGGATCGAACCGCGAGTTCCTGTTAAAAAAGCCACCGCCGAAGATTTACCCGATGGGGTTTGGATGCAGATCGATAATTTAATTATTTTCGATCGCGTCAAAAACAAAATTTGGGCAATTTCCTATGCAGATTTGCGCGACCCTGAAGTTGGTTTAGAACAAGCGTATCAAGAAGCTAGCGATCGCGTTACTAAATTGATTCTTAAGCTTCAGCTACCCCTACCCATAGAAGCTAAAGCTTTGGAATGGAAGTCTAACCATAATTCTGATGATGATTCGGGATTGGTATATTGCAGCAACACGGAAAAGCAACTGTACTGCGATAATGTCAATAAAGCCAAGGATTATATTCGTGCGGGAGATATCTTTCAGGTAGTTATATCCCAAAGACTGTCTACGGTTTATCAGGGTCATCCCTTCGACTTGTATCGTTCTCTGCGCCTGATTAATCCTTCTCCTTACATGAGTTACTATCAATTTGACGACTGGCAGTTAATTGGTTCATCCCCCGAAGTAATGGTTAAAGCAGATCTTCAAAGGGATGGCACAATAGAAGCTACCCTCAGACCCATTGCAGGGACTCGTCCCAGAGGAAAAACCAAAGCCGAAGACGATGCCTACGCCCAAGACTTGCTGGCAGATCCGAAAGAAGTTGCAGAACACATTATGCTAGTAGACTTGGGACGTAACGATCTTGGTAGAGTTTGCGTCAAAGGCAGCGTTACCGTTGATGAATTGATGGTCATCGAACGTTATTCCCACGTAATGCACATCGTTAGTAACGTAATTGGCGAATTAGAACCAGGAAGAACCGCCTGGGATTTGCTCAAAGCTTGCTTTCCCGCAGGTACGGTTAGTGGTGCGCCCAAAATTCGAGCCATGGAAATTATCGAAGAACTCGAACCAGAAAGAAGAGGTCCTTATTCGGGAGTCTATGGCTACTACGATTTTGAAGGTCAATTGAATAGTGCTATTACTATTCGGACGGCAATCGTCCAACCCTATAAAGAAAATCAATGTATGGTTTCAGTGCAAGCAGGTGCGGGATTGGTAGCAGATTCTGTTCCCGAAACTGAATATCAAGAAACTTTAAATAAAGCCAAAGCCTTATTGGAAGCAATTAAAAGCATCAATAATAGTTAGAAATATAAAAATTAAAGTAATTGTTAATTTTTAGTTTTCTTTTGGGTAAGCTAAGGTTGAAATAAACTCTTTAAGTTTAAAGCCTAAATTGATTTTCTAGAACAGTTGTTAATTGTATCAACCAAAACTAGAATCAACTAAATATAATCGTTAGAATAGATCGGTTAATATTTATCAGGGCGATCGAGATAGCATTGATATTAAGCCGTACTATTAAAATATTTAACCGAGGTCGATGACTGAACTAACTCAAGATTTATCATTGGCACAAGCCAAGTCCTTAATCGATAGTTATGCTTTTGATTTGGGGGGCAAAGATCCCCAGGAACTACTAAATTCTTGGTTAGAAATCTACAGTGCCAGTTGGATCGGATTGGCAACTGTTGAAGCTCTATACTTAGGGCGTTATAAAGCTGTATCTATCGAACATATTCTTAACGTCTGGCTGAGGATTGGCACTCCGAATCCTCATTTTACATATGAATTTGAACGGCTAATTTGTCGTAAATTGCCCAAGCATTTGAGTAGTTTATCAGAACTACAAAGCGATCGCCCCCAAAGCATTTTGGCA
>NZ_JBZNBU010000209.1:0-12928 GCF_058530065.1 Waterburya sp.
TTCGGCAAATATAATTGAAGAAAGTCTCTTAGAAAGCGATCGCATCAAACAGTGGATGTGGCCTCAAAATTTTACTTCTCTATCGGGAAAACTCAGTCCTGGCAATACTTTTACTAGTTCCCTAGGATTGGTGGAAATCGAACATAAAGTAGAAATAGTCGAAGATAATTCCTTGCGTTTGGTATTGAGTAAAGGGATCGACGGCTTTCACGAATGGCATTGGGGTGATGGTTGGTTGCAGTCTCGTTTGGAAGGGATTTCTTTGCTACCGCTAAATCTAGGGCAGACTTTTAGTTTGTTTCGTTTGCGTCAATATCTTCAGGCACAGAAAATTAAAGCTTAATGCTTGAGCGAGTGGTCTGATGTAAACATCTAAATAACGTTTACTGACAGCTAATATCAGTGGCGAGTTCAATAGGAACGACAACAAGCTTGCTATAATAAGCCTATACTTTACCAAAGTTTACAATATCCGAGTCTTAACTCAATATATGAAATGCACTATTAATCGTCGCGCTCAGTTTTCCGCGAGTCATCGCTACTGGCTACCAGAATTAGACGAAGCAGAAAACCAACGTCTTTTTGGTGCTTGTAGTCGTTTTCCAGGTCACGGACACAACTATGTTTTATATGTCTCCTTAGAAGGAGATTTAGATAAGTTTGGCATGGTAGAAAACTTATCTGTAGTCAAGCAAGTTATTAAACAAGAAGTTACCAACCAACTCAACTATTCTTATCTTAATGATGCGTGGTCGGAATTTAAGTCAACTCTGCCGACGACAGAAAATATCGCTAGAGTAATTTGGCATAAACTTTCACCCCACTTACCTTTAGTTAAGATTCAATTATTTGAACATCCCGAACTTTGGGCGGAATATCAAGGAAACAATATGGAAGCTACTTTAACCGTAAAAACTCATTTTAGTGCAGCTCATCGTCTGGCATTACCCAGTCTTAGTTTTGAAGAAAATCAAGAAATCTACGGCAAATGCGCTCGTCCCAACGGACACGGACACAATTATCATTTAGAAGTAACCGTAGCGGGTGAAATCGATAATCGTACGGGAATGTTAGTAGATTTGGGCAAATTACAAGCAGCGATCGACGAATATGTTGTTGAGCCTTTCGATCATACTTTTTTAAATAAAGATATTCCTTATTTTGCCGAAGTAGTCCCCACTGCGGAAAATATTGCCGTGAGAATTGCTGACCTGTTGAGATCTCCCATAAAAGAATTAGGATGCGAATTAGACAAAATCAAACTAATTGAAAGTCCTAACAACTCTTGTGAAATTAACTGTCGTGCTGCTAAATCCGAACAAACTGAAGTTGCACAACAAAAACCTGCAATGGTCTAGTTTATATTTTTAATTTGATTTTATAGATAGTCTTGCGATCGCAGGGCTATTTTTTATGAGTGTGCGATTCGTTGATACCCGAATCCTCTAGAAAATAGAGAGCATAAGGTATCCAAGGGATGGCGGAGAGAAAACCACAAGTACCTTGAACTGAGTTATGGATTTAGAACAGGACGAAGCGCACACGACGCACAGAAAAAACTGTTTCATAATCTAAACTCCCAAAGTAGACTTGTCCGAGCTTTGGTTTTTAGTTGACAAATTTTGAGAACCTAGCCTTAGTATAGTGGTGAAATAAAATCTAATTAAATAATTTATGAACATTCTCGATCGCGCTATGGGCTGGACTACGCTAATTTCTTTTCCTGTTTTTCTTGTAGCGGCTTTCCATTCTCCTGCTATGGCTGGCAGTATTGGTAGCTGTGCGGATAATCTAATGGCTAATGGTGTTGGTAAATCTGCTGCTGCTGCTGCCTGTTCTGATGCCCTCAAACCGAACGATTTGGCTGATTGTGTGGCAAATATTGCTAATAATACCGATATTCAAGGTAATGATGCGCTGCAATCTTGCTACCGCGTCCGCAGACCAAATGAGTTAGCTAACTGCGTTACTTCAATTAGTGGCGGTTTAGAAGCAAATAAGTCAAAAATGGCTTTGGATGGTTGTCGTCGCAGCTTACTACCCGAACGTTATGCAGAATGTACTATCGATTTAGCTGGTATTTCTCAAATATCTAGCGAAGAAGCGATGAAAAGTTGCATTGCTGCGGAATTTAACCCTAGTGAAGTAGCCCCTGAAGCTAGCGATACCGAACAATAATAAATTAATCAACCAAAAAAATAGAACTAAAAAAAGGGACAGAATATTTGTCCCCTTTTTATTATTGACGAACAAAAAGTTTATAGCCAAAAGCTATCAAACTACATTACTTGTTCTACTTCTACTATTTCGGGAATTTTTTCTCTCAAACGGCGTTCGATACCCATTTTCAATGTCATTGCCGAACTGGGACAAGATCCGCAAGCACCTTGCAATTTTAGTTTCACAATCGGACCTTCAATTTCAGCTAATTCGACGTTACCGCCATCAGCCATAAGATAGGGACGTAGTTCGTCTAAGACGGTTTCTACGTTATCGGTAGTTAGTGCTAATGCCATAGTTGTTTGACTAATTGTTTTATACTACTAATTAAATTTATCCTAACGCGATCGCGCTAATGATTTTTGATCTGTAATTCTAATTATGCCACCCTAGCAGGTTCTAATAATTTAGTTTCTGAAAAAATAAACTCAGTAGTAATTTTTTCATCGTTGGTATCAATAGCTTCGATGGTTTGATGTTTGGGAACATAATATTTGCCTAGCTGTTCGTAGCTTTCGACGAATTCACGCTTGGCTTTGAGGTTGTTAGTTTTAGCATCGCGGAAGATAGCATTATAGCCAGTAGAAATATAACCTTCCCCCGTATCCAGACTTTCGTTGGTATTAATTACAAAAGCCATTGGACCCATGACGCGACTTACCTGACAAATCTCCGTACCGCGAATTTTATAGTTAGAACCCATAGCATCGCCTTTGACCAGGATTTCTACCGCCCCAGTATTATCTTCTTCCCCTAGGGTAAAAGTACTTTTACCGTGAGCATTTTCAAAAGTATTCCGCTTGCGATGAGTAATGATATCTCTCATTTGGTTGTAAACGCTTTCTGCAACCTTCTCATCTTCAATACCAGTTACTTCTACGGTTAGGTCGGGATTTACCTTAATATCGGCTGTATAAACTTCGTCTCCCTGCTTGAGTTCGAGTTTGGTGGTATAACCAGGAAACTCACTATCCCAGGTGTAACGATTCTCATAAGCGGCGCGAAAGCGATCGCGTGCGGTGTTATCTGTCATATTAGTTTTATCTTCGTTCTTATCTTTTATCTAGTGTAGAAAAATTTACTACGCAATAACCGTTTTGAGAAAAACAATTTGTCAGATAATTAAATAAAATCAGAATATTTACTCATTCGGTATTGCTCAAAACATAGATTTTTCTGACAATCTGTTAATTTGATATAAAAGGATGTTTTTTGGATAAACTATCGTGCATTTATACGATTCTAGTTTCAATCTCGATAACCCCGAATCTTGGTTAATCTTAATTATGTACGTAGGTTTTTGGGTATATAGTTATTATTCTCTCATAGTTTTTCTGATTCATACTCGCCAAGAAAATCGCTTAAAATCAGATCTGGAAAATAACCCTCATGATGCTGAAGGCTTGATAGTTGATAGTTAAACCCCCAGAGATGAGCAAGCCTAACTGAGAGCAGTAAGACAATGGATAGGGAAAAGTTTACTATAAAGTAACTTCACTCTGTCTTTATTATGTTACCTACTGTTTCCACTGTAGATTTATTTAAGCTGGCTTCGGGAGATATTTTATCCTTACAAGTCTATAAATTCCGAGGCGATCGAGCTTTGAAAAAAGCCTATATCCAGTCTAATTTACACGGTGCGGAAATTGTCGGTAATGCAGTCATTCATCAGCTAATTGAATATTTAACTGAATTAGATTCTTCCCAGCTACAGGGAGAAGTTTGGCTAGTACCCGTATGCAATCCTTTGGGAACAAACCAGCGATCGCATTTTTTTTCTACGGGTAGATTTAATAACTACGACGGTAAAAACTGGAATCGCATTTTTTGGGATTATGAAAAAGAAACTGACGGGTTGACGGAATTTGCCCAATCTCAAATCGATCTCGAACCAGCAGTTATTAGAAAAAATTATCTGGAAAAAATACAAGCAGCTTGGCAACAAGAATTAGCACGAGTTAAAACTCCTCGCAGCGTATCCGTTAGCCGTCACTATCGCGCCGCTTTGCAATCTCTTTGTTTGGATGCCGACTATGTAATTGATATTCATAGTTCTAGCAATCAGGCGATCGATTATACTTTTGGCTTTCAAGAAAAAATCGAGAGTGCCAAATACTTGTTATTAGATTACGGTATTTTGATGGATGAATACGATGGGGATGCTTTTGATGAAGCTTTTTTAAAACCTTGGCTGGCTTTAGAATGGGCATTGGGTATGCTAGGTAAAGAAATTAAATTCGATCTAGAATCTTGGACTCTAGAATTGGGTGCGGGAATGGCGATGAACCCAACTTCTGTAGCTAAGGGAGTAGCGGGAATTAAAAATTATTTGGCACACAAGCAAATTTTAACTTTATCCGAACCAATTCGAGAAGCAGATATTACTCTAGTCTCGAAAAGCAAGATTAATAGTTACTATGCCCCCACTGGTGGTATGATTCAATCCAGATTATCTCTCAATACTCAAGTTCAGCCAGGAGATATAATTTATCAGCTTCTCAGTTTTAACAAACAAGGTAAACCACCTGAAGTAATTAAGATTGCAGCAGAAACAGCAGGAATTGTTTTTGATATTTCCACCAATCAATGCGTCAATCAAGGGGAATATGTAATGGATATTTTAGACTGTTAGGAATGTTATGTCTGACTAATAACTAACAACTAATAACTAACAACTAATAATGAATCAACCAATAGCAGAATTTAATCTAGAAAATTCCTTTACAACTATTCCTATTGCCCCCGAAGGATTTAAGTCGGGTTTTGTTGCCATAGTTGGCAGACCTAACGTGGGAAAATCAACTTTAATGAATCATTTAATCGGGCAGAAAATTGCTATAACTTCTCCCGTTGCCCAAACAACTCGCAATCGCTTGCAGGGAATTTTAACTACTCCTCAAGCTCAGATTATTTTTGTCGATACCCCAGGAATTCACAAACCCCATCATGAATTGGGCAAAGTTTTAGTTCAAAATGCCAAAACTGCGATTAAATCTGTAGATTTAGTTTTATTTATGGTTGATAGTTCGGTAGATGCAGGGACAGGCGATCGCTTTATTTTCGATCTTTTAAAAAGACTAGATACTCCTGTAGTTTTGGGCTTAAACAAAGTAGATTTACAACCTAGTAATTGTCAGTTTATTGATGATAGTTATGCTAGCCTAATTGCCGAAACCAATTGGTCTACAGTTAAGTTTTCTGCTACTGCTGGAACGGGAACAGATAAACTGCAACAAGTATTAACAGATAAGCTAGAATCTGGTCCTTACTATTATCCTCCCGATTTAGTAACCGACCAACCAGAAAGATTTATTATGGCAGAATTAATTAGAGAGCAAATTTTATACCATACTCGCCAAGAAATTCCCCATTCCGTAGCTATTACCATTGAAAAAATAGAAGAAAGTGCCAAAATCACGAAAATAAATGCAGCAATTAATATCGAACGGAATTCTCAAAAAGGAATTATCATCGGCAAAAAAGGTGCAATGCTCAAAACTATTGGTACTGCTGCCAGGAAACAAATCCAAAAGTTAATTTCAGGAAAAGTTCACTTAGAATTATTCGTCAAAGTAGAGCCTAAATGGCGACAGTCTCGCTTGAGATTGGCAGAGTTTGGCTATCAAGTAGAAGACTAGATAAATGAATTACTGCGCTTTTCACATGGGTAGACCACATAATTAAACTTTAAAAACTAAGAACTAAGAACTAAAAACTAAAAACTACGAACTAGTAAATTTTCCCAGAGAGCTATTCAACTGAAAACGGCTGTAAATTAAAGAAAGCTAATAACTAATAACCGATTGAATGAGCGATAATCATTTTTCTCAGCAAGATCTCAAACAACTATTTCCTTTTGGGGACATTCTAGATTTAGAAGCTTCGGGGACGCAATCTTTAGAAGCTTGGTTTCTGGGACAAAAAGCCGAAAATTTAGACGAGTTTGAAAGTTTGATTCTCGAAGCAATTCGAGATCAGGCATTCTGGCGTAGGAATTTTTATCCAGGCGATCCGACACAGATCGACGAACAAATCAAACGACAGCCAGAATATATTCAAACCATAGATACCCTCAAAGAAAGCTATAGATCTCTATTGGCGTTTTTAAAAAAGTCCGTTCCTTTCTTTAGTATGCGTTACCAGGGACATATGAACTGGGAAGTGACTATGCCCGCCATGTTGGGTTATTTTGCCGCCATGCTTTATAACCCCAATAATGTAGCTTTTGAGGCTTCCACGGCTACAACTATTTTAGAAATGCTAGTCGGGGACGATCTCTGTAAAATGCTCGGCTACAAGCTACCTAGTTGGGCGGAAATCGAGGCGGGGGCGTTGCGCCCTTGGGGACATCTCACCTGTGGCGGTACTGTCGCTAATATCGAAGCAATTTGGTCTGCCCGCAATCTTAAGTTTTATCCCCTGGCACTCCAAGAAGCCCTCAACAATGAGCCAGAATTTGTCGCAGCTAAATATATCGAAGTACCCTTAGCTAACGGAAAAACCGAGATACTAGCAGAATTAGATCTTTGGCATTTACTCAACCTCAAGGGCGACGATATTTTAGCCTTGCCAATCCGCTTGCAACAGGAATATCAAATAGAAGCAGAAACTATTAATCAAGCTATATCTAAATATTCTCTACAAAACCTGGGCATTCAAGAATTTTACCGTCGTTCCTTAGCAGATTTAGCCCATTCCCCTGTTTTAATTGTTCCTGGCACAAAACATTATTCTTTTGCTAAGACTACCGCTTTATTAGGCATTGGTTCGGCTAATATCATTGACGTACCCGTAGATAAAGATGCGCGGATGAATGCCACAGAACTCGATCGCATTCTTCAAGACTGTCTGGACAAAAAACAACCTGTATATTCCGTGGTAGCGGTAATGGGTAGCACCGAAGAAAGTGCTGTCGATCCTTTAGTTGATGTGTTGGCACTACGGGAAAAATATCGCCAACAAGGTCTAGAATTCACGGTACACGCCGATGCTGCTTGGGGTGGCTATTTTGCTTCTATCTTGCGGGAAGATGAATTTAAAATATCAGTAGAATCTCACAAACCCAGTTGTGCGATCGCTATGAGTAAATACGTTACCAAGCAATTTGCAGCCTTGGGACAAGCGGATTCTATTACTGTCGATCCTCACAAGTCTGGCTATATCCCCTATCCCGCAGGGGCATTATGCTACCGCAACTCGGCAATGCGCAATTTAGTTACTTTTGCTGCCCCAGTCGTCTTTCACGGGGGTACAGAACCTTCCGTGGGAGTATATGGAGTTGAAGGATCGAAACCAGGGGCAGCAGCAGCAGCGGTATATCTGAGTCATAAAGTAATTCGTCCTACTAAAAGCGGTTATGGCAAAATTCACGGACAAGCTTTGTTTAGCTGTAAAAAGCTTTATGCCCGATTGATTGCGATGGCACGCCCCGAAGACTGGTTTATCGTCGTACCAGTACCTAGATTGCCCGCCGAAATTAACGGGGGAGATATGCAGAAACAACTAGAATTTATTCGTCATCGCATTGATGGTAAAACCAACGAAGAACTATTAGCAGATTGCGAGGCGATGAATTTTCTCTCGGAATTAGGACCCGATCAGAACATTCTTACTTATGCCTTTAATTTCCGCCGACTCAATGGCTTCTTGAATACCGACTTAGCCTTAGCCAACCGACTGAATAAGGCTATTTACGATATGCTTAGTATTAATCCTGGAGATGATATTTATGGCTATCCCTTAATTGTCAGCACTACTGACTTTACTAAAGCTGATTATGGGGAAGAGTTTATTGAGAACTACAAACAACGTTTGGGAGTAGCTGATTCCCCAGGAGATACGATAACTGTGTTGCGTTCTACAGTGATGGAACCTTGGCTGACAGAAACCGCAAAAGGTTCTTTTCTTAACGTCATCGAACAAGAATTTCGCAAGGTAGTGGCGAAAGCTTTATTCCGCGATTCTTTGTTGGAGATTTTTGAAGAATTTGATACCAATCAAGATGGAGTATTAGAAATTGATGAAATCAAGGCAAAATTTAAAGAGTTGGGCTATAGCGATCGCGAAGTAGAAAATTTCTGGAAAATGAGCGATCTAAACCGCGATAATACTCTTTCTGTAGCTGAATTTATCAATAGTTTTTCGCAATTTCTCGTTCTTTCTTCTAGGGGGAAAAAGTTTTCAAGTTAGTTTTTAGCAATCAAACGGAGTGGGGGCTGTGTTGAAGTTAAAAAGTAGTGTTTTATTACTGACTATTATCTGTATAGTTGTAACAGGATTGGGTATTTATTTTCTGGGTGGAATCGATCGAGAACAACTACAGGAGTGGTTACAACAATTAGGTATTTGGACTCCAATTATATATATACTGCTCTATATCTTAGCAACGCTGCTTATTTTACCTTCAACCCCCCTTAATTTAACGGGAGGAGCAATATTTGGTATTTGGTGGGGAACAGTTTGGACGACGGTAGCAGCAGTAATGGCAGCCATAATAGCTTTTGCTTTTACCCGTACTATCGGTCGAGAATTAGTTACCAAAAAATTAGCAGGGCGTTGGCAAGCGATCGACGCAGAAGTACACCAAGGTGGTTTATTTTATATGTTTGCGATTCGCTTGTTACCAATTATTCCCTATGGCTTGGTTAACTTTACCGCTGGCTTGACTTCCATTCGTTATGGAGATTATTTAACAGGCACAGTTCTAGGTACAGTTCCAGGGGTTTTACCTTTCGTGATGATGGGAGCGGGATTGCAGGCATTATCCCAAGGAAATATCTTCCCCCTAATGTTTGCTTTTACCTTAATGGGAATGCTAGTTGGTGGTGCGACATGGTATCGTCGTCGCCGTCATAATCCTCAACAGAGTCTACAGCAAATAGAACGCACACAAGATTTAGATTAGAAAATATCAACCCCATTATGTTTTGAAAACTAAAAAGGATCAAGAGAAAAATCCTTTGACCCTTTGCTTTTCCACAATATTTATCAATCAACCAATAAAGGGAAAATAAAATAACAACAACTAATGAGGATAATCACCTTGGCGAGCATTACTGTCTACTCTGGGTTGGATGACTCCATAACCGCCATGATTGCGAATATAAATCACATTGATTTCACCACTATCTTTGTTGTTAAACATATAAAAATCGTGATCTACTAACTGAAGTTGCCTCAAAGCTTCTTCTACAGTCATCGGAGGCATGGCAAAATATTTACTCCTGACAACTTCAGCGGGTAACTCTGGATGGCGATTTTCAGCTAAAGTTTCTGTTTCGACAATATTATCTTCAACGATTTCTTCTTGACGAATATGTGCGTGACTTTTTTTAGCTAAATGTTTTTCTTTATACTTGCGTAGTTGGCGGGCAATCTTATCTGCAACCATATCAATACTTGCATAAAGATTTTCGCTTCCTTCTTGCGCCCGAATTACCGTACCATTGGCAAATACTGTAACTTCTGCTTTATGTTTTCTTTCGATCCGAGAATTACGAGCTACAGATAAATGAACATCTACTTTGCTAGTGATATTTTGGAAATGTTTGACCGCCTTTTCTAATTTTTGTTCGACGTAATCGTGGATTGATTCTGTTACTGCAATGTTATTTCCTTGGATCAAAAGCTTCATACTCGTTACTCCGTATTATAGGGTTAAAAGCTATGAAAATAAGTACAACAATGTTATCTATAAGTTGCAGGTAGATGTACGAATCATCGATCTGAAACAAGTACACTTAAATTACTAATTTAATAGTAAATAAAGATAAATCTTCAGATTTATTAATGTATTCCTACTTTGATATTTTTGAGAACCAGAAAATATTGCTATGAATCAAAATGAACCATCGCAGATAATTTTATAGTTACTCTAAAACACTTTGAACCCAGATAATTAGATTGATTGACAATTAATTAATTAGGTGAAAATGATTTGTTTTAATTAAAATCTTCCGAACTTTAGATGTTTGACTTTGAGATAGTTTGCCGTTTGGTTTTATTCCTTGCAATTTCCTCAAGCAATGCTGTTTTCTCTATAGCTTTATACTTAAGATACTAGCACTTTGTATCTTGTAAAACATTAGAAGTTCCAATTATTTTTATCTTCTGTTACATTGGTTGACATTTATTAAAAAAGACTAGCAATATGACAACAAAAAAAAGAAATTGTACTCTAAAAAATCAAAAATTGGTGAAATATAATGATGCTCTATCATACCAGCGATCGCTGGTAACCGAAAGAATCAACGATTTTAATCTCAATGATGTTTTAATTTTATTAGAACATCCTCCCGTATATACATTAGGTACTGGTTCGACTTTAGATTTTTTAAAATTCGATCCGCACGCCTGCGATTTTGAAATTCATCGTATCGAACGAGGAGGAGAAGTTACCTATCATTGCCCTAATCAATTGGTAGGCTATCCCATAATGAACTTGCGTTATTATCAGCAAGATTTACATTGGTATCTCAGACAACTAGAAGAAGTAATAATTAGAACTGTCGCCAATTACAATTTAGAAGCCTATCGCATACCAAAATTAACGGGAGTTTGGTTAAAGGGAAAAAAAATAGCTGCCATTGGGATTAAAGTAAAACGTTGGATTACTATGCACGGTTTTGCTTTAAATGTATGTCCCGATCTAGAAGGTTTTAAACATATTATTCCTTGTGGCATTGCCGATAAGCCAGTGGGAAGTTTAGTAGAATTTATGCCCAATATTACGGTGGAACAGGTACGAATTGATGTAGCCCAAGCTTTTGCCGAAGTGTTTCCAGTAAACTTAGTTGAAGAATAAATCATTCAATCGATCGCCAAACAACAAACAATATTTATGAATCAAAATAGACTCAAACCCCTAGCTAGCTATAATTGGCAAAATATAAAATTAATTGCCTCCGATCTGGATGGAACTTTAACTAGAACCGAACGGTTCGACTCTAGTTTATTCGAGACTTTAACTAGGCTACAAAATGCGGGAGTAGCTGTTTTAATTACGACAGGAAGATCGGCAGGATGGGTTCAGGCAATCGTAAATTATTTACCCGTAGTTGGTGCGATCGCTGAAAATGGTGGTTTGCTTTATTGGCGCAATGATATTCAACCAAAATTATTCAGGGAGTTAGATCTTGAAGAACATCGCTTGCAGTTAAAAAGAATATTTCGACTGTTACAAAGTAAGTTTCCCCAGATTCAAGAGTCGCCAGATAATGCTTTTCGTTTAACTGATTGGACTTTTGAAGTAACAAACTTAAGTATAAAAGAGTTACAACAGATTGAAGCTATTTGTAACCAAGAAGGTTATGGTTTTACATACAGCACAATTCAGTGCCACATCAAACCTTTGCACCAAGATAAAGGAAATGCCCTTAAAAAAATTATCCCCCAATATTTCCCCCATTCGATCGCGGGAGAAATCCTGACCATTGGTGATAGCCCCAACGACGAATCTCTATTTAATCCCGAACAGTTTCCTTTATCAGTGGGAGTGGCAAATATTATTAAATATGGCGATCGCCTGAAATATCTTCCTGCATACATCACCAACAAATCTGAAGGAGAAGGATTTACGGAATTAGCCAACGCGATCGTTACTTCTTGAAAGGGTAATGAGTAATAAGTACAAACTAAAAACTAAATTTACTATTCTCGGTAGTGTTTTAATAACTGTAAATATTATGAAATATTATGCACTCAGATTCAGCCGAATTAATTAGAGTTAATTTTGTCAAAGAAAAAGAAACGGCATACCAGCGTATCTACAAGCGATCGCCGATCGTTTCTAGTATATCTTTGGGTTGGGATAATTTGGGGATTGCTTATGATTGGTATCCTGTAGAAAAAGTCCCTAAGATTATCTCGCAGCAACACGGCATTGGTATTTTTCTGGATGTACCATCTCCCTGTCTGACTGAAAGACATATTAACGGTAAGTTTAAACGAGAAAAAGTCACACAAGGTAGTTGTGTGATTATTCCTGCTAACACCAGTCAGTATGCAGAATGGAACAAAGAATCTGGCGCATTAACTATAGCGATCGCACCAACCGCTTTTGCTCAAACCATCCATGAAATAGTAGATCCAGATAGAATTGAACTGTTACCTTTATTTGCCACTCCCGATCCTTTTATTTATCAGATGGGTGTAGCCCTAAAATCTACTCTAACTCAGCCGAGTAATACTAGTCGTCTGTATGCTGAGAGTTTGGTCAACACTCTGGCTTTGCATTTGTTAGAGCATTACTGCACTACTAGATTTAACCTACGAGATTCTAGATCGGGAAAGTTACCCCAATATAAATTGCAACAAGTAATTGAATATATAGATGCTTATTTAGATCGCCATCTCAGCCTCAAAGAATTGTCTAACGTAGTGCAAATGAGTCCTCATTATTTTGCCAAGCTATTTAAACAAAGCATGGGTATAACTCCCTATCAATACATTATTCGCTGTCGTATCGAACGAGCTAAATATTTAATTCAACACGGTAAACTATCTTTGTCTGATATTGCTGTTCGGGTAGGCTTCAACGACCAAAGCCATTTTCACCGTCATTTTAAAACTATAGTTGGCGTAACTCCTAAAACCTATGCCAGAAATTATCAATGATACAAATAGCAATACTTCTCGTTTAAGAGTTTGAGTTTATCTGTGAAGGATGGGTAAAGGGAAATGGTTAAAGGTCAAAGGATCGTATTCAAAA
>NZ_JBZNBU010000210.1:0-6968 GCF_058530065.1 Waterburya sp.
GAATCATCAGGAAAGATTAGATCTAGCAATCTTATCTCTTGAAGGGCTATCCCTGGGAGATAGTTTTGGACAAAATTTTTTTATTGAACAACGTAAAGCGATCGCTTTAATCGAAGCTCGTCAGCTACCAGAAAAGCCTTGGCTATATACTGACGATACAGTAATGGGAATTAGTGTTGTGGAAACTTTAGATAAGTTTCAACGTATCGATCGCGATTATCTAATTCAATCCTTCGTTCGACGATATCTAGAAGCACCAAATCGGGGTTATGGCAGCAATGCAGCTAGAACTTTTCGGGAAATAAACGAAGGTGCTGATGGTCAACAATTATCTCTCAATGCTTTTTCAGGGATGGGTTCGATGGGCAATGGTGGAGCGATGAGAGTAGCCCCCATTGGAGCTTATTTCTATGATGACTATCAAAGGGTTATTGAGGAGGCTAAGGCTTCTTGTGAAGTCACCCACGCCCATCCTGACGCACTAGGGGGAACGATCGCCGTTGCTGTAGCGGCGGCTTATTGTGTCAGACAAAGACTAGGATTGCTATCTTCTGATTCAGAACAATTGTTAGCAACAGTTATTAAACACACTCCTCAAGGAGATACGCGATCGAGAATTCAAAGAGCTATTAACATTTCTGGTGATTCTCGTTTGGATTATGTAATTTCTCTTTTAGGTAACGGTTCTACTCTTTGTTCTTATGATACCGTTCCTATTGCTCTGTGGTTTGTAGCAAATAGTAACGGTGATTTTCCAGATACTCTCTGGCGTTCCGTTGCAGCTTTAGGAGATAGAGATACAATTTGCGCGATTGTCGGTAGTCTTATGGCATTAATTGTGGGAAAAAATAAACTACCAGCTACTTGGTGCGATCGACGCGAAACTTTAATAATGGACAATTTGAGAAGCTAGGAAAAATCTATACTAAAATACCAGGCAACAAATAAATGTGGAAAGCGTAGCAACCTACTACCTACTACCTACCCTTCATCCCTTTACCCTCCAGACTTAGCTAAAATTAAAACAGTAGACTCCTTGGCGCAAGATATAAAAAACTGTTATGAGTAAAAAATCGCGAATTTGCATTATTGGTGGGGGCTTTGGTGGTTTGTATACCGCTTTGCGTCTTAGTGAATTTCCTTGGGCTTACGACCAAAAACCAGAAATAACTCTCATAGACAAAAGCGATCGCTTTTTATTTTCGCCTTTGTTGTATGAGTTGATTACAGAAGAGATGCAGAGTTGGGAAATTGCTCCTCCCTTTGCGGAATTGTTAGCCAATACAGGAGTTATCTTTCACCAGGGAAGTGTGACTGGTATTGATGTGGAAGCCAAGCAAGTTTCTTTGGCAGATGAAAAAATCATTGAATACGACAAATTAGTCTTAGCTGCTGGAGGCAAAACCCCTGTAGATATAGTGCCTGGGGCAAAAGAATACGCGATACCATTTCGTACCTTAGATCATGCCTATCGCTTGCAAGAAGAATTGAGACTGTTAGAAGAAGCTAATCCCGAAAAAATTAGGGTAGCTGTTGTTGGCGGTGGCTACAGTGGAGTGGAATTAGCCTGTAAGTTAGCAGATCGCTTGGGCGAAAAAGGACGCATTCGGATTATCGATCGCGGGAACAAAATTCTCAAACATAGTTCGGAATACAATCGGGAAACTGCTATTAAAGCTCTAGAAAAAAATAAAATCTGGCAGGATCTCGAAACCGAAGTCGAGAAAGTCGAATCCGATAGTATCTCTCTAATTTACAAAGGACAAACCGATACCATTCCTGTAGATTTGGTACTTTGGACTGTGGGCAATCGAGTAGCTGGTTTAGTTGAAGATCTGCCTTTACCTAAAAACGAAAAAGGTTTGCTCAAAATAGAACCAACCCTTTTGGTTGAAGGAAGAGACGATATTTATGCTTTGGGAGATGTCGCAGACTGCTACGATGAAAACCGCAACCCACTCCCCGCTACAGCCCAAGTCGCTTTTCAACAATCCGACTATTGTGCTTGGAATATCTGGGCTTCAATTACTAACCGCCCCTTATTATCTTTCCGCTATCAAGCTTTAGGAGAAATGATGACTTTAGGTACGGATAACGCCACTATCAACGGTTTGGGACTAAAATTAGACGGTCCTATGGCATATATCGCCCGTCGCTTGATCTATCTCTACCGTTTGCCCACCCTCAAGCATCAACTGACAGTAGGTTTAAACTGGATTACTCAACCCATAGTAGAGTTATTATCTTCTTAGTACTGCTGCGCTTAAGTAATGAGTAATAAGTAATAAGTATTAATTGACGGGCTATAAGGCGATCTCGAATAGTAGCTTTATTTATGCCTCTGTCTACTAGATTGTTTCTGAGGAAAGGTAGGATGTTTAATGTTCAACGTTTAATGATAAATGTTAAATGTCCAATGCCAAATTTTTGCCCCCCAAGCAAAATCCTTTATTAACTCGTTTGATTCAAAGTATTTTTTACCTAGTGGCTTACTTTGCCTATCAAATAAAACTAGAGGTTAGCGATCGCGATCTGGCTGTCTTAAAAGCGATCGAAGATAAACGAGTAGTATACTTACCCAATCATTCTAATTTAGATGATGGTTTGGTGATGTTTCTCCTTTCTGCTCGTTTGGGACAATTATTCCACTACATCGTTGCTTATGAAGCTTTTCAAGGAATCATCGGCTGGCTGATGCAAGCTGTAGGTGCTTATTCTCTTCGTCGGGGAGTGGGCGATCGCTCTAGTATAGTGCAAACCTTAAAAATACTCCAGCAATCTAAGTGTAAATTAGTGATGTTTCCCGAAGGGGGTTGTTCCTATCAAAACGATACGGTAATGCCTTTTCGTACGGGGGCGGTAGAACTAGCTTTTAAAACTCTGGCAAAATTAAGCAAGCAAGATAATGCTACGTCAGATTTATATTTTGTTCCTGTGAGCATTCAATATTTATATCCTCAAAATAGCGATCGCCAAATAGCAAGAAGTCTGCAAGATTTAGAAACAGCTTTGGGGATCGAACCTACTACCACAGATTTTTATAACCGTTTGAGGGCTGTAGCGGGTCAGGTTTTAGCCAATATAGAAGCAGAATATCAAATTGTTCCTAACGAGCTAGATAATTGGAATCAAAGAATTGCCAACTTGAAACAGCAGCTTTTAAATTATTGCGAAGACAAGTTAAATATCGCCACTGCCACACAATTACCCAACCGCGAACGAGTTTATAAAATTCAAGCAATCTTGGCAGATTTAAAAGAATCTAAACCAGAGTCGAATCTAGATTATCTACAGATTGAACTAACTACCATTCGCTTGCTAAACTTCGATGCTATTTATGACGGCTATGTTGCCCAGAAACCAACCCCCGAAAGATTCTTGGCTACTTTAGATAGATTAGAACGAGAAGTATTTCAAATAGATCGTCCTAGAGGGAAAGGAATGCGTCGAGTTAAAGTTAAAATTGCTACGCCCATTGATGTTAGGGAATACTGGCACAATAATCGACAACGCATACCCCAAGCGATCGCAGAACTTACTGAGATGACTCGACAACAAGTAGAAGCTCATTTTAATTAATTTTTTTAAAATAATAATGAAAACCCAATTATCTGACGATTCCCTACCTGAAGTTATTTTTTTTGATGCCATGGGGACTTTATTCGGTTTAAAAAAAAGTGTAGGTGAAATATATCAAGAATTCGCTTTGAATTATGGTGTAAAAACTGATGCCATGAGTTTGAATAATGCTTTTCTGGAGAGTTATCAATCTGCCCCCAGTCTTGCTTTTCATAATTCTGAGGGAGAGACAATTGCCGAATTAGAATTTATTTGGTGGAAAAATGTAGTTCAAAACACTTTTGATCGAGCAAAAAAACTATCCCGTTTCAGTAATTTTACGGATTTTTTTAGAGAGCTTTATCATTATTTTGGTACTAAAGAACCTTGGTATATCTATTCCGATGTTCTTCCTTGTTTGCAACATTGGCAGCAACAACAAATTCCTTTAGGAGTAATTTCTAATTTTGACAGTCGCTTAATAAATATACTAAAAGTTCTCGATTTAGAGTCTTTTTTTACTACTATCACTATCTCTTCCCTGGTAGGTTCTGCTAAACCAGAGCGAGATATTTTTGATATTGCTTTAAAAAAACATGGTGTCTTAGCTGAAAAAGCGTGGCATATTGGAGATAGCAAAAAAGAAGATTATCTAGGAGCAAAAAATATAGGCATCAATGCCTTTTGGTTAAATCGAGATGGTCATTCATTTAATCTGGAAAATCAACTACCCAATTTAAGTAGTCTGGGATAAACTTGTGTTTATATATGGCTTTATATATACACTTTTACTAAGTTAGAAGAAACGGGAGATATAGGCTTTGGACACAGCTAATCAGCAAAGGATTCTAGGGTACTTTATAGAAGAAGCTAAAGAACACCTACAAACTTTAGAACAAGGTATTTTACAGCTAGCTACATCCGTTCGCGATGCAGAAACTGTTAATGAAATGTTTCGAGCCGCTCATTCGGTTAAAGGTGGTGCAGCCATGTTGGGATATACCAGCATTCAAAAGACCGCACACCGTTTAGAAGATTCTTTTAAAATTCTTAAAGACAATCCAGTTGATGTCGATCAAAAATTAGAAACTCTATTTTTAAATGGATACGATCATCTCCAAGATTTGATCGAACGTTTGGAAAATTCTGCCGATTTTAGCGATAGTGATGCTGTAGAAATTTTGGCACAGGCAGAATCTAATTTTGCAGTTTTAGATAAATATCTCCAACAATTGCTATCTGGTGGAGTGGCAGATGAAGCCAGCGTTAGCCAACAAGTTACTGCTATCCTCAAACAAATGCTGCAACAATTCAAGCAGCCAGATTCTCCCGAAAGCCGTCAGAAATTACATCTTGCTTGTAATAAGCTAGGAGAAATTGCTCCTAACGAAGCAAATTGGCAAACCTTGGTGGTTACTACTCAAAAAGCAATTACCAACAAGAAATATCCCTACAATACTATTGCTCAAGTAGTTATCAAAGAAGTCAAACAAGCTGGAGATTATCTAGATTCTGGTCAAATAAACAAACTAGTTCCTAGCAAAAATTTACAACAGTTAGCTGCCACTGCAGGTGGTACTGCTTCTGGAACTGGAGATACAATTGCTATTCCTAAAGATCCTAAAGGAGCAGCACTAGCTTTATTAAAAGTATTTAATAAGCAGCAAATCATGCAAATGTTCCAAGTAATTAAAGCTAATCTTTAATCTATTTTTCTTCCTTAGAATTTTGATTTGGTAAATTAATCTATGTCATAATAAACACCTATAAACTAAATAGATTTAATCTACTAGCCGTGTTGCAATTCGCTTTTGATGTTGCCATTGTCTTAAAGCCACTAGCTCCTCCACTGCGGGCGATTGTTGGATATTCTTTATTGGGTATTATCGGTTGGAGTTTGGTGAATTTTGTTTGGGATATTTTAGCTGTAGCCAAAAGAATGCACCAAATTCCCTGTAGCAATTGTCGTTTTTTTACTAACGATTATCGTCTCAAATGTACGGTAAATCCTCACATTGCCAATACAGAGCAGGCGATTGATTGTCCCGACTGCGATCTGGTTACTTAACAATAAAAGCTCAAATGCGATCGCGGTGAGTGCCACCGTTCTTCAGTATCAATTGAAATAAGCCAAAAGCATTTTGACAGGATGTACAGCAGCAAAAGCGATCGCGCTGCGCGTAGCCGAACGATCGCATTATTGGTTTCCCGATCTTTCCTCTGCTGAAGCAAAATCTACTTCTTGATAAACTTCTTCAATTTTGCCCTCAAACTCAACGCTAGTTAAGACAAAGCAGACACTGTTGCTTTTGGCGATCACTTTAAATGTTTGAGAATCTGTAACTCTACATCCATTACCCTCTCTACCTCACAGCTTATAGGATTTTCTTCTCTTGTAATTCAATTTTCGGCAAGTGACAGAAGAAGGATACTACCTGGATTTTTGGCTCTACGATATTGCATGGTGTAGATCTCCATCTCTTTACTATTTTATTGTTGAGTTTTGCTAGCCGCTACCCACTGCTCGATTAATTTTCCCGCCTCCAAGATTTCGCGATGTCCACCCTACATTTTGTCTGACGTTATTTAAACTAAATGGGAATCTCTTCAATACCAGCGATCGCATCTAACAATTCTTTAGGATCTTTGGGGGTAGTAATTTCTTGAGCTAATAATTCAAAATAAGGACATTTTTGTTCGCAATCTGGTCTGTGGGGGAAATCAATTCCATTCTCTTGATAGTTTTGCAGCCATGTTGCCAGTTGTCCCATTAAATCGGTTAGATCTCGTTCTGTTTGTTGGTGAAGAGTTTGGTTGTAAGTGAAAGTCAAACTTTTAGGCTTGCCAGATCCAACAAACCAGTAAGTCATCTGAATTTGTTCGGGAAGATATTCGGATGTTTCTACCAATACATATAAATAGAGTCTAGTTTGCCAATTACTCGCTAAATGGTTGCGTTTTTGAGGTTGACGATAGGTTTTCCAATCAAAGATTACTGCCTTATCTTTTCCCGCTACCAAAAGATCGTAAATCACCGTTAGTATAAAGTCCCCATAACCTAAAGTGCGACAATGCTCTGCTTCTCGCCATAAATCGGGTTGGGGTTTAAAGAGTTCTGGAACTGCTTCAACTAAGTCTTTAACTGAAGTATCTAAACCCTCGTCGCTCTCTAATAGAGATTCGATCGGCAAGGCTAGTTCCCGTTGCTGCATCAACAAGTGGAAGCGACTCCCCCATTGCATACTTTCTTGTTGTTTGGGATCGGGAATCGAACCCAGACAATCTAAATAAACTTGCTGAAATTTGGCGGGACAAAGACTAAGAAGATTGAGATGAGATTGAGACAGCTTTAGTAAACCCGAACCGATCATTTTTTACTTCTGATTATAAACAGAAAATCTTCAAACTAA
>NZ_JBZNBU010000211.1:0-8466 GCF_058530065.1 Waterburya sp.
ATTTGAGAAGATCCGACCAGTACCGCTATTATCACGAGCAAAAGCACCCTTTTCTTGGCGGAGAAAATCGTCGAAACCATCCCCATTAAAATCGCCAACATGTAAATTAGTAACATCTCCATTGATAGAAGGGTTTTCTGGCAAGTCGGTTATGCGAAAAGTACCATTACCATTCGAGAAGAAAATCCGACCAGTACCGCTATTATCACGAGCGAAAGCACCCTTTTCTTGACGGAGAAAATCGTCGAAACCATCCCCATTAAAATCGCCAATATGTAAATTAGTAACATCTCCATTGATAGAAGGGTTTTCTGGCAAGTCGGTAATTAATGCTTGTTGCTCGATCGCAATTTCCGATCCATCAAGAGTAATAACAGCGTTATCGTTTTCTAGTTGTAACTGTTGTAATTGCTCGTCGGTGAAAGATTCTCCTGTAACTAAACCAGAGAAAATCGCTCCTTCATCCCCCGCAGCATCGACAGAGTTAATGGTCGCATCAACGAAATGTCCGTATTCTTCGATAACTAGATTAGAGATGGCGTTAAGGTTATCTGTATTAGCTAGTAGATATTCTTCAGAGATATAAATTTTATTAGTGTCTGTCGAATATGCTCCGTTAGCACCGTTTATTTCAGTAGAGGAGCGAATTTCTACTTCGGGGAAAGAAGTAAAGTCTCCTGTTTGCCATTGTCCTACTAATTCTGCTGCTGCTTCACTGTCGTATTCAGCACCGAAAGCAACAGTCAAATCTGCTGCAAGTTGTTCGCCCAAAGCGTATTGAGTAAGTAACTCTTGGGAATCTACGATCGCTTTTTCTAACGTTGCATAACTATTTTGATTAGTCATGGGTTAAATCCTCATTTTTTAGTTCTGTGATTAATACGCTTGTCGAACTAAAAACGGATCACAATATTCAAATAGAAAATAAAAAAGCGATCGCCTTTCTTGTAGAAAAAGCGATCGCTTTTATTGATGGTTATAATTTTAAACTAGAAACAGTCAGCCAGGGTTACAAAGGTATAAATTAAAGTAAAAAATAAATTGTCAATTAATCAATTTCTGGGGACTCAGCTAATGCTCGAACATTGAATTGATTTACTGGTTCTTCAAAAGCTGGATAAACACTTTGAGCAAATAGTTGTATGGTTAGGCTCAATGCAAATGCTGTTGCGAACAAACCAATTTTGTGGATTTTGTTTTTAGATTGAATATTTTGAAGATTTTTCATGGTCTTGTTTTCCTGAGATAGTCTATGTCTTTGTGCGTTCTGTAGATTTCTATTTCTGGGGTAAAAATGGTACGCAAAAATCCCAAAAAACCCCATTCAGTTTTTAAACTGAATGAAACATAAAATTTGAGAGGATTGAATAATCAAGTTTGCTGCAATATCCTCCCTAAGAGCGTATCCTGTTAGCAGTTCTTGAGAAATTGCGATCGCTTCTTGATTCAGTCCCGTCAAGCGGGATAATATCGCTCATGGGGGAAAGCCGAGGGGCTGTCACCTGAATTTATTTCAGGTGCTTGAAAGCCCCGCCCAAGACCGCGCTGAATCGCTTTTTCTAACGTTGCATAACTATTTTGATTAGTCATGGGTTAAATCCTCATTTTTTAGTTCTGTGATTAATACGGATGTCGAACTAAAAATGGATCACAATATTCGAGTAGAAAATAAAAAAAGCGATCGCTTTATTCTTTAAGAGTAGGGCGATCGCTATAAGTAATTGACTCGGCTAATTTCTAGAAAGATCAATTTGTAATTGTCAGATTCAATTTTTTTTGTTTGAGAACTGTATGTTTTGCGATCGCTTCAAAATCCCGATCTCGATGATAGAGAGTTAAATTATTTTCTATGGCTACAATAGCGATCGCACAATCAATATTACTGCGAACAGTTATTCCCTGGCGACGAAGCTCAAAGTACATTCTAGCAGCATTCTCCCAAATAGATTTGTAATCGGGTGTCTTATAATCTTGAACTGCTAAATAAGAACTCATTTTTGCCCACTCTATCTCGTCTTTACATCCTTGCAAAAGTTCCATCTTGGTAAAGATAGGCAAATAATATTTTCTATTGCCGATTATTTTCCTTAATTTAGCAGCTTTGATTTGAGATTTATCCCTTAGAACCTCGATCCAGATTGATGTATCAATCAACAACATAACGATTTTTTCTGACTGTATCGGTACTAAAGTCTTCGGTAAATTCAATCTCTCCTGCCAAGTCTAAAAGATCTTTTTTACGATTTTTTTCTACTAATTCTGCTAAAGCGAAATTAATCAATTCTTTTTTCGTTCTTAAGCCAGTAATCGCAAAGGCTTCTTCCACTAAGCGATCATCTAAATCGATATTCGTTCTCATAATCTATTTTCGTGTTCTATATATAGTTTTATACACATAATACACAAAAAAACAAAAACAACCTCAAATGAAAAACAATCGCCCTACTCCCAAAAGAAAGGCGATCGCTTTTTCTTATTTTCTCCAGATAAATTTTGGGATGACAAAAAAGCGATTAACAACCAGCAACACCTAAATTAGCTAACATATAAAGCAATATAAAAATCACTCATAACTTGGATATGGCTAGCGGACAGAATACTTTGTGGGAAAGGTTTTTAGAACCAATATTTAGTTTGGCAATCGATCGTCAGGAATTAAAAGAACTGTCGGATAGTATTGATTGGTCAACAGAATGCGATCGCTTGAAATCGAACGATTTGTCATATCCCGAATACTATCTTTCGCAAAATTTTCATGGAATTGAAGGGGGGTATCTTACTTCTGGTGCAGCAGTTACTTACGATCCCGTAACTCAATATGTCTTACTGCCCAACGAGGATTGGAATCGAGAAGCCGTTGTCAAAGCCGTTAAAGGAAAACCCCGCAAGATTATCGATCTCGGTTGCGGTACTGGTTCAACTACTTTAATGCTCAAACGAGCTTTTACCGATGTCGAGGTAATTGGTTTGGATTTATCGCCTCAAATGCTGGTCATGGCAGAATATAAAGCCCAGCAAGCAGGACTAAACATTCAATGGCAGCATGGTTTAGCCGAAGAAACTGGTTTTGCCGATGGTGAATTCGATCTGGTAACTGCCTCTTTGTTATTTCACGAAACGCCCCTCAAAATTGCCAAAGCTATTTTGGAAGAAGCCTATCGCTTATTATCTCCTGGGGGACAGATTCTTATTTTAGACGGTCATCAAAAAACTTTACGTCAAACTACTTGGCTGACAGAAATTTTTGAAGAACCTTATATTAATGAATACGCGGAAGGAAATGTCGATGCTTGGTTGGGTGCTGCGGGGTTCGATCGCGTGCGCACGGAAGATGTCTGGTGGACAAATCAGTTAACCACGGGAGTTAAATTATTAGACCAAACCTAGATTGAGTAACCTATACTAATACAATTTAGGATGGTTATCCTTTAGTTTTCTAACTTGAGATATTTAAAAATACATGGGTTTAAAAGCGGTTTTTTTAGATTTTAGAGGCATTATCATCGACGATGAAGCGATCGAACAAACATTAATTGCCGATATATTATTAAAAGAAAATTTACGGGCTGACAACGATGAATATACAACCTATTGTCGTGGGAGAAGCGATCGCGCCTGTTTAAAAGATATTTTAGCCAAACGAGGTCGGGTTCTCTCTGATGAATATCTCGATTGCTTGTTAGCCGATAAAAACCGAGCTTATCGTCAAAAAATCGAAGAGTTAGGAGAACTATCCTTATCTGCCCATCTATCAGAGTTTTTAAGTAAATTACAAGAACAAGAAATAGCTGTGGGTTTGGTTACGGGCGCACCCAAGTCGGAAGTGGAATATATTCTAGCTAAATTAGATTTAACCCAATACTTCGACATCATTGTGACGGGAGACGACTTGTCAGCCAGCAAACCCGAGCCAGCACCCTATTTGCTGGCTGCTGAAAGACTCAATTTACAACCTAGTGAATGTTTGGCGATCGAAGATAACCCCGTTGGCATTGAAGCCGCCAAAAGAGCCAATATACAAGTAGTGGGCATTGCTAAGACTTATCCCCTTCATATGTTGCAGCGGAAAGCAAATTGGACGGTAGATGATTTTTCGGAAATCGAACTAGATCGAGTCGATCGCGTTTTGTCTAAAAGTTTTTAATACTTAAATGTCATCTAAAAATGTCCAAACTAAAAGTAAGAAAAGCCGTAATTCCCGCAGCAGGTTTTGGCACGAGAATGTACCCTGCTACTAAAGCTTTAAAAAAAGAACTGTTTCCCATTATCGATCGCGATGGTCGAGCCAAACCGATTATTCTGGCAATTATTGAAGAGGCAATTAGCGGTGGTATTGAAGAAGTTGGTATTGTCGTACAAGAATGCGATCGCGATTTATTTCGCGCTCTCTTAAAGTCTCCACCCAAACCAGAATTACTAGCTAAATTATCGCCAGAAAACCTCGAATATACTGAATATCTACAAGATTTAGGCAGTCGCATTACTATTGTGACTCAAACCGAACAAGAAGGCTTCGGTCATGCGGTATTTTGCGCTCGTGAGTGGGTGAATAACGAACCTTTTTTATTACTCTTAGGAGATCATATTTATCGCTCTCAAACAGAGATTTCTTGTGCCAAACAAATAGTAGATATTTATCAGCAAGTTAATACTAGTGTGATTGGTATTACCCCGATGGGAGGAGATATTATTCATAAGGCTGGTTGTGTTGCAGGCACTTGGCATACAGATAAGTCGATTTTAAAAATTTCTGAAATCTACGAAAAACCAACTTTAGAATATGCCAGGGAAAATCTCCAAGTACCAGGAATGGCAGCAGATGAATTTCTAGGGATATTTGGTATGTATATTTTAGAATCAGAAATTTTTAACCTATTAGCAGCGGAAATAGACAATAATCAACGCTACAAGGGAGAATTCCAACTAACTACTTGCCTAGAAAAATTAAGACAAAAAAATCACGCCATTGCCTACCTAGTTCAAGGACAATATTACGATACGGGAATGCCCCCATTCTATCGCCAGACAATCATTGATTATTGTAACTAACCAGTAGCCACTAACCACTAGGGTCTCAACTTCATGTCATGAAAATAGGGAGCAACGATATGCTTATCTCGCAAGACAGGTATATCTCCCTCAGTAGAGCGAGTTTCTAAAAAATGGAGAATTTTTTTACAAGTGTCAAAACAGCCGATCGAAGCAACGAGTCGATCGTCGATCAAAATACCCCAGCGTCCATTATTTAATTTCTTGTAATTGTATGACACGGCTGATATAGTTCTAGTGGATTGGCTTTGATTAGAATTCGGTAAGGTAATTTTGAGTATGATGGAAAATAGTTGATTAATTGCATTTGAGAACCAACTACTGACTACCTAACTATATATTAGTTCATCAATCTTTAATAACTTGTTACACAAACAACATTATAATTCTTTATTTGATAATAACCATTAAACATCAAACCGATAAATCTTGTTGCACAAAATTAATTAATTTTAAGTTAAACAATTCATTAGGCTATTTTAACTAGTTTTAGTAGCAAGAATACGTATTCTGCAATAGTCAGCCCACCAATTTCCTTCGCGGTGCAACTCAGGATATAATAAAGATTCAATACGCTTAATCGCTGCTATTTTAGTCACAGAAGAAAGACCTTCAAAGCGATCGCTGGCAAACATTTCTAACCAATTAGCCAAACCATTTTCTCCTTCTAATTTGGTAGGGCGATCGAATAGGGTTGCATAGTTAACTCGAAACCCTCTCTCTTCTAATAAAGAACTGTATTCTCCAATACTGGGAAAATACCAAGGATTATCGGCTGAATCCCCTAAAACAACATTAATAGCTTCAATAATTTTTTTTATATTGTCTTTTCCGCCAAATTCTGCCACCAAACGCCCTCCTGGTTTCAAAGCTTGGTAAATACAATCAACGGCTGCATCTGGGGGTTTAATCCAGTGCAAGGCTGCGTTAGAAAACACCCCGTCAAAATCTCTTTCTAAAGAAAAATCAGCACCATTAGCTACAACAAATTCAATCTGAGGGTAACTCTGATAGCATTGAGCGATCGCATTTTCAGCACTATCCAAACCAACTACCTTTGCCCCCGATGTAGCAATTTGCGCGGTTAACTGTCCCGTACCACATCCTAAATCTAAAATAGTCTCTTCGGCTTTGGGGGCAAGCATTTCTAGCAAGCTTGCGCCATATTGCCATACATAACCATGTTTTTCTTCGTAAAGCTCGACATTCCATTGATTCATGACTTTGAGAACAAATAAAAACTGCGACTAACAACTAATATTAATCGCAGAATTAAAAATGCAATTTTCAGCACCTCCGCCGAAAATTAACGTATTGTAAGTTAAGTTACCGAAACCTTCTGTTCAAATAGATTTGAAATTATCCCAAGGGGTGGAACAACAAATCTGGATAAAAACGATTGAATTCAATCAAAATGCCTGCTGTAACTGTTAGCAGAGCCATAATCAATACTGGGGCAGTAGAAAGAAACTTTTGTAAGTCTCCCATAAGATCCTCCTGTTAAACGATAAAGAATATAATCTAGGGTCGAATTTAGCGAGGAGAAACGGTAACTTCCGATTCATCCGCAAACATTTTGCCACTAGTAAATTCGCCAAAAGCAAGTAAAGGCCAAGTAGCAGCAGCTAACATTTTGCTGATAGCCAAAGGTACGTTAATTACGATTTCTTGCATTTCAGCATTTTTTTCGTCTCTAACCGCAATTAGATAAGAGCGACCAGCCCAGCCGATCCAACCTGCGATGTACAAGAAGAGAATACTGGGAATAAAAAAGTCTCCCATATGAGACCAGCGACCATCTACAATTAGATGGGGATATCCTTCAGGGCCACAAAGAGCTTCTGCATAACGCTCGGCTCTAATTTGACCAGAGTTAGGATCGTCAGTAGTGTTACGGAAATTTTTAGCTTTTTGTACGTAGGCAGGGTTTTCGCTACAAGGGGTTAGACCAGCTACTCCATCAGCACTAGCAGTAGGAGCAAAGCCAAACCAAAGCGTAAATACTAGTATTAAAGCAAACAACCTTCTCATGAATATGTTTCCTTTTGTGTCAGATAATAATTGTGTTTGTGTATTAGCGTAAAGATATCTCTTTCTCGCCAACTAATCTTACTTTCAGTTATAGTTCTTAATTTATCGCAGCCTTTATTAATGCGGCGATTGTCTGGTAGCTAAAACTAAAGAGTCAAGAATAGGCGAACAAATTTGTTCATCAACACTCAACTTATCAAAGGATGGCAACAATTTTAGCGATCGAAACAAGTTGTGACGAAACTGCGGTGGCAATCGTTAAGAATCGTCAAGTTTTAAGTAGTATTGTTTCTTCTCAGATCGAATTACATAAAATTTATGGTGGAGTCGTGCCCGAATTGGCTTCTCGACAGCACCTAGAAATTATCAATCCCTGTATCGATCGCGCGCTCGCCGAATCGGGATTAGACTGGCAAGATATAGATGCGATCGCAGCTACTTGTACTCCTGGTTTGGTAGGAGCATTATTGGTAGGAATGGCAACTGCTAAAACCCTGACCTTGATTCATGACAAGCCATTTTTAGGGGTACATCATTTAGAAGGACATATTTATGCTTCTTATTTAGCCCAACCAGAATTACAACCGCCTTTTTTATGTTTGTTAGTTTCTGGAGGGCATACCAGCAGTATTTATGTTAAAGACTACGGTAAATACGAGTTATTGGGATCGACCAGAGACGATGCTGCGGGAGAAGCATTTGACAAGGTAGCCCGCTTGTTAAATTTAGGATATCCAGGAGGACCAATAATCGATCGCTTGGCTAAAGAAGGGAATCCTAAAGCTTTTCCCCTACCAGAAGGTAGGATATCTTTACCCAATGGCAGGGGCTATCATCCCTATGATTTTAGTTTTAGTGGTATAAAAACTGCAATATTGAGATTGACTGAGAAATTAGCAGACGAAGGGGATATTCCCGTTGCCGATGTGGCAGCTAGTTTTCAAGATACTGTAACTAAAGTATTAGCCAAGCGTAGCGTTAAATGCGCCCGCGATTATGGTTTGGATACTATTACGATTGGTGGCGGCGTTGCAGCTAATAGTAGATTGAGGAAACATTTAACCGAAGCAGCAGAAAAGTACAATTTAAAAGTCTATTTTCCACCGTTGAAATTCTGTACTGACAATGCTGCGATGATTGCTTGTGCCGCAGCCCAACATTTTAATTTAGGTCATACTTCCGCTCTAGATTTAGAAGTACAGTCTCGCTTAAAAATAGATCGCGTAATGGAGTTGTATAGATCTAAATGAACTACTCAGCCCTGCCCTAACGGGACGAAGACTGAGTTTCTAGCTTCGCTGGGTGCTGCCTTACCTTGGTCTTTCGTCCTCGGTCGGGTCTTACACTCCCTCCACTAGCGGAAGTGGCTATTCCATCCACTTGCAG
>NZ_JBZNBU010000212.1:0-21398 GCF_058530065.1 Waterburya sp.
CATCAATTTTACTTACAGCCGTTTTCAGTTGAATAGCTCTCTGGGAAAATTTACTAGTTCGTAGTTTTTAGTTTTTAGTTCTTAGTTCTTAGTTTTTAAAGTTTAATTATGTGGTCTACCCATGTGAAAAGCGCAGTAAATTCAGTAATAAAAACCATTGGGTGTAAGACTGTGTCTACGTTCAGGCATAGTTAAAGACTATGTTTTAAGAGCGTAATTGCCGAGTTTCCCCGCAATGCTGACCGCCCGCATTGAACAACTAATAACTAATAACTAATAACTAATAACTAGGGCGCAGCCCTTTATTAGTTTTTTAAAGTCGTGGTTTTGATTGTCCTACGCTGACTAGAGAATCTATTAATTTCCATAGTTGTGGATCTTGAAAATCTTTCACTGCCATACTAGCACCAGCAGCGATTAAATCTGCGCGATCGTAACTGGTGGTTACGCCTATAGTATAGATTCCAGCACCTACCGCAGAGTGTATACCTGTAATGGAATCTTCAAAAGCGATCGCTTTTTTAGGATTGGTCACTCCCAAGCGACTTAAACCTAATTTATAGGGGGCGGGGTCTGGTTTACCTGGAGGGGCATCTTTCGCCAAAATTACTGTAGGAAATATATCGGCGAGGTGTAAAGCCTTGAGCAAGTAAATAACGTTATTTTCGGGGGCATTGGTCACAATCCCTCGTTTAATACCCGTATTATCTGTCAGGCGGATAAGTTTATCCAAGCCAAGAGTGGCTTTTAAGGAATTGGCAATACGCCTAAAGCTTTCTTCTTTTTCTGTAGCTAGCTTCCAAGCATCCTCTAAAGTCAATTGAGGAATAATATCTTTAATTATTTTAGAATTAGTTCTACCAGAAATACGCTGTCGATAAAAAGCGCGATCTATATCTAGGTCATATCTAATTAAGATATCTTGCCAAACTGCAAAATGAATTGAGTCTGTATCGGCCAAAGTGCCATCTAAATCGAATAATATTGCTTCTAACATTAACAGCTTGTCACCACCTTAAACGATACTCTTCTTAATTATTATTAATATTTAGCACACAACACCGATCGCCATAGAATGAAAATATCCTTGGGTAGTATAGACCCCAATTCTTAGGGTAGAAATTTCCACCATCTCAATTATGTTTTGTTTGCTACTCTAAAAGAAGAGATAAGAGCAGTTTAACCTAGAGAGAGCAAATAGTCATGAGTTTTTCCGATCGCGATCTTAAAAGCAAACTAGACGAAATGGAAGCGGAAGTTAATCGAGAAACTACTTCTAATTCTCAAGATTTTTCTTCTAAGTCTGTTTTTCCCGAAGTAGAGATTAATCCTTCTCCTAAAGTACAAGGCTGGATTGATTCTAGCAAAGCTTGGTTTGAGGATTTACCTCAAGTGGGAAAAGCTGCGGTGGCTATCGGCGGTATTTGGCTGGGATTTTCAGTGATTGGTGCGGTATTGCACGTTGTTAGCAGTATTATTACCCTGGGATTTGTAGGCTTGCTGCTTTATGTGGGCTTCCGTCTGTTTAGTAATTCACAGAATAAGTAAATTGACCATAGCAGTAGTCGGTATTGGTTTAGATGGTACGGCAAGCTTAAGTCAAAAAGTAGATTGTCTTGTCAGACAAGCAAGTGTTTTGGCAGGAAGCAAGCGTCATTTAAGTTATTTTCCCCAACATCAAGGGCAAAAGATCGATCTCAGTAATTTGAAAGCGGGAATAGATATTCTTAAAACCATAGATTTGGAACGTAATTCTGTAGTGGTTTTGGCTAGTGGCGATCCGCTTTTTTATGGTTTGGGTAGATTATTATTGGCTAATTTGAATCCCCAGCAGCTAGAATTTTACCCCCAGGTTAGTTCTCTACAATTAGCTTTTAGTCGGCTAAAAATGCCCTGGCAAGATGTTAACCTAATTAGCCTTCACGGACGCAGTTGCGATCGCCTGATTGAGTTGTTCAAACAAGGGCAAGAAAAAATTGCTTTATTAACAGATAGTAATAATAATCCTGCTGCGGTCGCTCGTCTTTATTTGAGTTTATCATTATCCGTTAATTATGATTTTTATATTTGTGAAAACTTAGGAAACAATCAAGAAAAAATTAAGATTTATCATGGCGATCGTCTTTCAGAATTAAGTCAATTAGCAGCAGAAGATTTTGCTCCTTTAAATGTTTTGATTTTAGTTCGTCGAGCGCAAAAGAATCAGTTAGATTTAGAGAATTTACCATTAATTGGATTACCCGATAGTAGTTTCTTGAGTTTTCGCGATCGCCCTGGTTTAATTACTAAGAAAGAAGTCCGTTTGGCAATTTTAGGAGAGCTATCTATACAACCAAAACAGGTGATTTGGGATATTGGCGCGGGTACTGGTTCGGTATCTATTGAAATTGCCCGTCTTTCTCCTAATTCCCAAGTGTATGCGATCGAGAATACTAGTATGGGTTCTACTTTAATCGAACAAAATAGCCAAAGATTTGCGACAAACAATGTCATAAGTATTAATGGCAAAGCACCAAAATCATTAGCCAATTTACCCAATCCTCATCGTGTTTTTATTGGCGGTAGTGGTGGCAATTTATCGGAAATACTCAATTTTTGCCAAGAAAAACTATTACCCCAAGGAATCATAGTTCTAGCATTTGCTACCGTCGAACACGGCTATGAAGCGATTAATTGGTTTAAACAGAATTCTTGGCACTATCGTCTCTTACAATTACAAATATCTCGCTCTACTCCTCTCAATCATCTAACTCGTTTTACTCCCCTAAATCCCGTTACGATTATTACAGCAATGAGTAATGAGTGATGAGCGATCGAGCGAACATCTTGCCACAGTTTTTACAGCCGTTTTCAGTTGAATAGCTCTCTGGGAAAATTTACTAGTTCGTAGTTTTTAGTTTTTAGTTCTTAGTTCTTAGTTTTTAAAGTTTAATTATGTGGTCTACCCATGTGAAAAGCGCAGTAATTGGTTAGTCAGAAAAAAAAATCGCGATCGCTAGCATCCCCCATTCTGTATTTTAGAAAAATTCCAACAAGACTAAAGCGATCGCAACTCAAAAGAAATCACTAAGAGGTTATCTGAGAAGTCTCATTTATTACTTTCGATCCCCCTAAATCCCCCTTATTAAGGGGGACTTTAAACACATTCCCCCCTTTTTGAAGGGGGGCTAGGGGGGATCTAGATAGCTTAAAACCACTTTTCAGACATCCTCTAAGCTCGACTTTATCCAAAATCTCAAAATTGCCTTTCTTGCTCTTGCAAGAATCTTGGTTTTAAGTCATAACTTTTTCAAAGGTCACAAATTTTAGTGATATGCAAAAAGTCAAACTACTGTAATACAAGGGTTACAAACTCAAGATTGTCAGTAAATGAAAATGGATAAAGTCGAGCTAAGATTGTTTAATTACTTATTCACAACTTCAGATGTCTCTGTGGCATTAAAGCTTTTT
The DNA here is from genome assembly GCF_058530065.1 of Waterburya sp. Lineage (NCBI taxonomy): Bacteria > Bacillati > Cyanobacteriota > Cyanophyceae > Pleurocapsales > Pleurocapsaceae > Waterburya > Waterburya sp. Next base: position 3,451 of record NZ_JBZNBU010000212.1, read on the forward strand.
TCTAGCAACATAATTCTTTTCGCTTGGGCGGATAAAGCAGATTTATCCAAAAGATTAGTAATTAGTGCATCTGTAGAAAATAAACCAGCACCATTGACTGAAAAGAACAAAAAACAAGCAGCATAAATTGCTGACAGTTCCAAATATGGAATACTCAAACCTGCAACTAAAATATGGTGGTACATCGCTACGCACATAGTAGCAAATAATCCTAAAGCAGCAGGTCTAGCAAACAAACCGATAATTAACAGGGGTGCGCCAATTAATTCGGTAAAAGCAGCCACATAACTGAAGAAAATTGGAAACGGCAATCCAATATAAGCTACATAAGCTTCCGCGAAACTTTCAATATTAGATAGTTTATCCATACCATTGTGAATCATCACAATGCCGACTACGGCTCTGAGTATTGCCCAGGAAGTTTGCTGCCAAAAATTAGCATTGATATTTGGACGAAAAATTTGAGTAATTAAAGAATTTGCAGACATTAAAATTCCAGAAATATAAAATAATAAAAGTTACGAAATCTAAAATATATGAGAAAAATAAACAACTCCATCAAAAACAATCCGACTCTCGAACAAGAGCCAAATTAACTTATTTACTCAAGCTGTATTTTATTTAAACTTAAAATTATTTAGAAATCGTATACTTAAAATTTAGCGCAATTTGTATAAGAAAAGTTAATTTTTTTAAATAAATCTATCTAAAGTTCCCAAAAATGACTGCAATATTCAAAAACTGTTTGACCGAGTTCCCTAATTCAATTCATTATTTCGGTCGAGAAGCTTCGTCCTTGAGTTTGGCGTAGCGAGCCTGACTCAAAGGAAGGGGGACAAATCTGCGATCCAATTGATCATAATCGAGCATTGAATTTTATTTATATTAATAAATGTCTAATGATAAATGTTTAACGATTGATGATAGATTTCACGGCTGCATTACCTACTTTTTTTGTTACCTTGCGAGAAGGATTTGAAGCTGCTTTGGTGGTGGGTATAGTAATGGCTTGTTTGAAGAAAGCAGAACAAACTGAATTATATCGTTGGGTATATTTGGGAATTTTGGGCGGTATTATTGCCAGCGTTGGAGTAGGTTTTTTGCTGGCGGGGGTTTTGACTGGAGTTGAAGTAGCTGGAGGAGTTTATGCCCCCGCAGTCAAGCAATTACTCGAAGGGATTTTTGGCTTAGTGGCGATCGCCATGCTTAGTTGGATGTTAATCTGGATGACCAATCAGGCAAAGTCTCTTAAAGGAGAAGTTGAAGGTGCGATCGCCACTGCATTAGATAATAGTAATGCGGGCAAAGCAGTCTTTATTTTAATTTTTATCGCCGTGTTGCGAGAAGGTTTTGAAACGGTTTTATTTATTTTGGCTAAGTTTCAACAGGAATGGACTCTCCCCGCCATAGGTGCGATCGCTGGCTTAACCTTGGCTGCCATCATGGGAGTTGGTTTGTTTGCTTTAGGAGTGAGAATTAATATTCGACTCTTTTTTCAGGTCATGGGGATATTTTTACTCTTAATTGTTGGTGGTTTGGTAATGGGTGCTTTAAAGCATTTTGATGCAGCTTTAAGCCTTCTCAATCAATTAACCCTAACTCAATTATGTTTGTTTAGTAATGATTCTTGTATTTTAGGCGGTCAAGTCTGGGATGGCTCGTTAATCTTACCCGACAAGCAATTTCCTGGCATAGTTTTGAAGGCTTTATTCGGTTACCGACAAACTTTGTATTTAGGACAACTTATTGCTTATTTTGGCTTCTTAGGGGCGATCGGTACGGCTTATTTTCAAAGTTTGGGTATCATTACAACTCGTCCAGTCGTTGGCAAAGAATCATAAATTGCTCAGAAGTAACACACCCGCACCCTAAAGCGATACGGGATTTTGCCCTAGTGATGATAACAAATATGAAACTAGTCCGAGAAATTAAATTAATTAAACTGCCAAATGAGTTTCAACGACGCGGACTAATTTATCAGTCCAATAGTTAGTCAATTCCAGATCTTCCGCTTCTACCATGACGCGAATTAGAGGCTCTGTACCCGAAGCGCGGACTAAAATACGTCCCCGATCGCCCATTACAGTTTCGGCTTGAGAAATTGCATTTTGGATTGGTTCGCATTCTTGCCATTTGCTGCGACGTTCGCGATCTTCTACTCTGACGTTTTTGAGAATTTGAGGGTAAGTATGGAAACTATTGTCTACTAATTCTTTTAAAGAACTTTGAGACTGATGAACTAAAGCAGTTAGATGTAAAGCTGTTTGGATACCATCTCCCGATACGCCATGATGGTGACAGAGAATGTGTCCTGACTGTTCTCCTCCCAACATTGCACCAGTATTCCACATGGCAGCTTGTACGTAGCGATCGCCTACTTTAGTCCGCTCCATCTTACCCCCTTGGGCTTGCCAAGCTCTTTCAAAGCCTAAGTTTGCCATCACTGTAGCCACAATTAAATCGTCGGGTAGTTGATTTTCTTGTTTGAGGCGATTGCCCCAAAGATAAAGAATATAATCCCCATCGATAACTCTACCCTGGCTGTCTATTGCCATTACGCGATCGGCATCTCCGTCAAAAGCAAATCCGAGATCGGCATTGTATTCTTGAACGGCTTGCTTGATTAATTCTAGATGAGTCGAACCACAATTTACATTAATGCGATCGCCGTCTGCTAGTTGATTGAGACTGATTACTTCTGCTCCCAACTGCTCGAAAATGGCAGGGGCTACATTTACCGATGCGCCCCAGGCTAAGTCTAAAACAATTCGCATTCCCGAAAAATCTAGAGTTTGGGGCAGGGAATTTTTGAGCATTTGTACGTATTGCTCGGTTAACTCTGGGCGATAGTAGCGTTTGCCCCAAGTGGAGTCGATGCCCGCTTCTAATCGATCGTTTCTGAGGCAGTATTCAATCTTTTGAGCGAGGGAATCTGCTATTTTTGTTCCTTTATCACCAAAAAATTTAATCCCATTGTCTTGAGGTGGATTGTGGCTGGCAGAAATCATAATTCCCCCCATTGCTTCGCTGTGGCTGGCGAGGGATGCCACACAAGGAGTAGGACACAAACCTAAATTCCACACCTCCAGCCCCGCAGAAGTCAATCCTGCTGCGATCGCCGAAGATAACATATCGCTAGAATTGCGAGAATCTTGTCCGATGATAATTGACCCAGAATTATTAGCTGCTTCTGCTAAAACTTTTCCTGCCCAATAGCCCAATCCCAAAGCAAACGGTGCGTTTAGAATATCTCCAACTCTCCCCCGAATACCATCTGTACCAAATAGAGGGGTTTGGGGTAAATTTTTTGGATTAAAAATGGTTGCCAAATTACTCACACTAACTATGCTCCTAATTCTTAAATAAGCGGATTAAAATAGTATTCTTGTTCTATCAAAGTTATATAAAGTTGAAAGAATTGTACTACTAAATCAGGTTTTCGCTGCAATCCTCAATACATCCACTCAATAAGTTAAGCGATAAATCTCAATTTTGGGAAAAAAGAGTATTTTTTACCTAAGATTAACTAGGTATTTTGCTAAACATTAAATTCTTTTAGAAGATTTTCCATAGCGGCTACAGTCAATCCCGATTCAATATATTGAGGACGATCGGGATTGTAAGGAGCAACCAAGCGATCTATGGAAGTTATTTTGGAGTCAGGAGCAATTATTGGTACGTCAGGGTCAAAATCTGTCGCTCGCATCAAAGAACTAGAAAACCCCGCAAAAACTGTCACGCAATCTTCTTCTCCTGATGCAGTTTCTAAATTGACGATTAACACTTCATTTCTGCGCTTGAGGGTATATTGTTCCAAACGCAGACCGATTGATTGAGACATTCTATTTTAAATTTTACTTAGTTCGGGTTTATTGTTCTAGGGCAGATCTTCCTTGTTTGCCCAAGCGAATGAGAACAAAATAAGCCAGATAAATCAGGTAAATAACTAAGCCAACTGCACCCATAAAGCCTAAAACTCCTTCGTTATCAGGGTTATTATGCAAAAGATTGCGATAAGCTTCGGGGGCTTCTAACCATACCTGACAAAAATCACTATTTACTTTAGTGGCAGACCAACCACAGGGAAGAAACACAGATTTGGCGATCGCACCTAAAACGCAATAGCCAGTTATCGCCCAACGCCAAGAAGTAAAAACTAGTTTAAATAAACTATGGGGTATATCTTGGATTTCTTCGTTTAAATCTACCCAAAACCAGAGAGAAATAGCAATCAAGACTCTAGCAGCAAAACCACTAATGAACCCTATCTTCCAGTCAGGAATTAGCAAATAAACTGTAATCATCAATAGGCTAGCTACTCGCCAGTAGATAATTAACAATCTTTGCATAGCTTCTTGTTTGGCAAATAAAGACCAAATCAACAATACGAAAGGAACAATTACCGCTAGTAATACTCCCAAACGGTAATCCATCCACACCAAAGGTCTAAACCAAATGTCCATTATTAATTATTGTTCTATCGAAATTGCGTTTACCATTATTGCTTGTATTTGACAGATTTACCTGAGCTCCTGATTTGATAAATACTCTAGAGAGTTTTTAACACTTCAGCATTTTGAATTAGCCATTTTCCATTTTGCAGGATTAATCGATAGCGTACCAATAAATTGTCATCATAGGATTGGCTGCTATCCAATTGTCCCGACTGGTAATGTTGAGCGGTTTCCCTAATTTCTGCTTCAACAGTAGCTTTTTTAGGGTTATTCGGATCTAGTTGAGCCGAGCGCATTTTTACTTGATGTTGGTATTCTCGATAGAAATTTCCTTGTTGATAGGAGGTAACGCGATCGCGCCAAGTGGTTAATAATGGCTCGGCTAAAGCATCGTTTAACTTAGCAATTTGATATTCCTTACCAAAGGCAGCAGATTTACTTTTGAGCCATCTCTCAATCGCCAGCTTAGATTTTTGAGTTATGGTAAGTTGGGGTTTTGCCACAACGGGTTTAGCGGGAGGAATTTCTACTGTCGGATTGTGTAAAGCGATCGCCAGTTGGGCTTTAGCTGTTTGTTGGCTGGGGTTTAATAAAAATCTGGTAGTGATAAATCCTAAAGTTCCCACTCCCAAAATAAGACTTACAATAAACAACCAGCCTTTCAAGGAAGTATTAGCTTTAGCTTTGTTTCTTCCTCTCGCTTTTTTCTGCTTTTGTCCTTGGGATTTATAATAAACCGATGCAGGAATTGCTCTATTGTTCGATTCTAAAGGCAAAGAGATGGCTGGTTTGGTTGGTTGTGGACTATAGCGAGATTGAGTAGCTCTGAACTTAGGTTTGGTTTTTGACTGGCGATCTTTGTGGCTGATTTTAGTTCGATTGCTAGGACGCTGGGACTCGATAGTTGCAGTGTTAGACCGAGTTTTACCTAAATTAGATTGGGTGTGAATGACTTGATTTGCCGAAACCAGGGTATGAGATGCAGTTTTTTCGCTAAAAATGCTACGCCAGCGAGATAAAATACCTATGCCATCATGAGAATTATTACTCTTGGGTTGCTCGGAAGGACTAGCTGCTACAGAAGTAGACTCCGCCGTCACCAGCACTGTAGAAGGAGTGAGTTGGTTCAAATATTTTTGGACTTCGCGCTCGGCAAAGTATTCTTTAAGAGTTAATTTTACAGAATTGAGATCGACAAATTGAGACAAAACATCGTCATGCAACCATTTTTCACTGTAAAAACACATTCCTGGTAATAAATCTAGGCTGTCGGGAGCGTGTTGTAAGATTTGATTTAGTTTGGTGGTATCTTGAGTTTGATGGACTTTGGCGATCGCTTTTTCTGTATGTCCTAAAAGTAAAGAACAGACTGCTTGTTCCCAAGTTACATCTTGTTTTTCGCTCAAATATTCTAATTTACGTCGTGCTTTTAAAATCAATTCTGGCTGCTTGTGGGCAAACCCCCTAGCAAACAGAGCATATACTGCCAAATAATTAGCAATTGGTGAATCTTCTTGAGTCGGACTGTCAAAGAGTTCCTGTTGTTCGACGGAAGTTAAATAAGTCCTTAATTGCTGAATAAAACACAAAAAGCGATCGAAGCTCAAGCCAGAAAGGTCGTCTCCTTTACCTTCAATGCCCTGACGCTGGGCTAACATTTCTCTTAATAGTTGAAATCCCAAAGCTCTGGGAACAGATCCCGCATCATTGCAAGAGATTAATTCCAAAATGCGATAGGGACGTAATTTGCAAAGATCTAATTTTAGTTCTTCCCTGACTTGAGGAAATAAGTTTTCTTGCTCTAGTAAATCTATCCCCAACTGACTGGAAATAGCAGCCGTTTCATATTCCTGTCTGTGCCATTGTTCTCGACCCAATTCCATATAGGCAAGAGCTAAAGACAAGATGATATTTTCTTGGGTGGCAATGCCAACTTCTTCATCTACCTGTTGTTGAAACTGACTGAATTCTTGACTGTTGTAATATTCAATACCCTGGGTCAAGACTAGTTCGTATTCTCCCAAGTCGTGCAAAATTAATAAAGCACCCACCAATTGAAAAGATGATACTTCAATTGTCGGATTGACCCCAGGAACTTGTTCTACAGCGGACAAGGTAGCAGTGGCTGTCTCTGGGTTTGACCTTTCTTCTTCTGAGATTTCATCCTCTGCTGCTAAATCTTTTTCCTTGTTTTGCAAAACTTCCAGAGGTTCTACTGGCTGCATATTAACCAAAAACTGAGCGTCATAATCCGCCCTTGCTTCTGAGTTGGATAAAACTTGGTATGCCTGTTCGATTAATGCTTGACGAGATTCGATCGCATACTGATTGTATTCCCTGCGGGGTTGTTGGAGCAGACGATCTTGGTAAGCTTGTTCTAATTGTTGAACGACTGCTTGAATGGGTACGCTCAGAATTTGGTAATAGTCGAGGGGGATTCGCATTTGGGGTTAGTTCCTCTGGACGGCTTTAACGTCCTGGTAAGTGACGACAATAAGGGAAAATAGAAAAGGGAAAATAGAAGCTTTAATTACGCTCTCAGACTTAAGCTTAATTTAAGTAGGGAAAGGGATTTGATAAGCCTTTTGGCTGGATTTTCGCTTTTTGCCAGCATTCTAACGTAGTTTTGTTGGATGCAGAATAAATTTAGAATTAGTTAAAGAAAATACAAACAAATGTAAGTTTTGTTAAAAAACTATGAATCAATCCCAACCCAAGATAATTGTTATCGATGACGATCCAACAGGTTCGCAAACCGTACATAGCTGTTTGCTGTTACTACGCTGGGATGTAGAAACCCTCAAAAAAGGCTTACAAGATGAGGTTTCAATTTTATTTATTCTCAGTAATACCAGGGCAATGACTCCTCAAGAAGCAGCAGAAACTACTAAAAAAGTATGCCAAAATCTTAAAATCGCCCTCGCCGAAACGGGGATTCAGGATTTCTTGGTAGTTAGCCGTTCTGATTCTACTTTAAGAGGACACTATCCAGTAGAAACCGACATAATTAGTTCAGAATTGGGCAATTTTGACGCTCATTTCCTGACTCCTGCTTTTTTTGAGGGAGGAAGAGTAACTATTGATAGCACTCATTATTTGTTAATTGATGGAGTTAAAACTCCCGTAGCCGAAACTGAATTTGCCCAGGATTCGGTTTTTAGTTATAGCCATAGCTATTTACCCGACTACGTAGAGGAAAAAACCGCAGGTAAAATTTCTGCTGGGGAAGTGGTGCGGATAACTCTCGATGATATCCGCCATGATCGCCTTGATGAAATTTTACAATCTTTGACAGGCGATCGATGCGTGGCTGTGGATGGAGAAACTCAAGCAGACTTCGATCGCTTTGCCCAAGCCGTGTTGAAAGCTACCAGTGGTGGCAAAAGATTTTTATTCCGTTCTGCTGCTAGTTTATTAACCTCTTTGGCGCAATTGGGAGAGCAACCCACCGCACCAGATAAAATGGGCAGTTATAAGCCTACCGATAAACCTGGAGTAGTTTTAGTTGGTTCTCACGTGAAGAAAACTACCGAGCAATTAAACCGACTGTTAGAAGAAGAAGATGTTGTTGGTATTGAAGTGGATGTAGTTCGCCTGCGAGATTCCCCCGCAACCAGAGATACTATTTTGCAATCGACTTTAGCTGAGGTAGAAAAAGTGTTTACCGATGGTTTAACTCCTGTAGTTTATACCAGTCGTCAAGAGTTGAGCTTTACCGATATTCAACAACGTTTGGAGTTTGGCAAACAAGTCTCGGCTTTATTGATGGATGTAGTTCGAGGATTGCCCGCATCAATTGGCTATCTGATCGGCAAAGGAGGAATCACTTCCAATGATGTCTTGAGTGTGGGTCTAAATCTCACCTCTGCCAGACTCTTGGGACAAATCTTACCTGGCTGTTCGGTCATTCGTACTGAAGCCAATCATCCCCAGTTCCCTAATTTACCCGTAGTATTATTCCCTGGTAATGTGGGCGAACGAGATGGTTTGGCTTCTGCTAACTCTCGTTTAAGATTTTCCTAACATTTCATCTTGAGAAATCTACGTTAGTATGTGAAGCGTGAAAACTACCTAACAAGTAGATACAAGTACGCAGATCTACTCACGATCGGGACAGTTCCATGACTTTCGAGCCTACTATCTCCTTAGAAAAAACTGACGAAGTACCTGATTCGTCATCCCTAGTCAATCCCTATTCCCAAATCGGTATCAAAAACGATGGCGATCGACTTTTACTAATTTTACCCGCTCAAGCGGAAACAAATTCCGAATTACCTTGGTCAGAGACTTGGCAAGAGCTAAAACATCTGTTACAAACCAAGGAGCAATCTTGGCAAGTTGGAACAAAAGTGTGTTTAGTTGCTCAAGATCGGCTGCTTGATGCCAGACAATTACAAACCATTGCCGAAACTCTTGATGATGTGAAATTATCCCTCTCACAAATCAGTACCACCCGAAGACAAACGGCGGTAGTAGCTGCTACTGGCGGTTATTCCGTCGAACAAAATTCTTCGATCGATCCCCTAATTGAGACCCTTACTCCCACTCAAGAAGTTTTGTCCCCCAACTTGGCAGAGCCCCTTTATTTACAAAGTACTGTGCGTTCTGGAGTAGAAATACGCCATCCAGGAACAATCATAATTTGTGGGGATTTGAATCCAGGGGGAAAGGCGATCGCAGCAGGAGACATTCTGATCTGGGGTCGTTTGCGGGGAATTGCCCACGCAGGAGCGCAAGGAAATCATCAATCTCGCATTGCGGCATTACAGATGGAATTTACCCAACTGCGAATTGCCGATAAAGTAGTGCGATCGCCTAAACTCAGACCGAAAAATTTGTTACCAGAATTAGCTTTCATGACTGTAGAAGGCATTAAATTGACAAATCAAGCAGATTTTGCCAAAAATTATGTTTTTTCAGCTTTAAAACGGGCGTGGATCGAACGCAGTCATGAAAGTTCCTATAAAAGAACGCAAATGCGTTTAGGATTGTCTCGCAATCAAGCACAATAACCACAGCTACATAAATCATAAGTAAACAATATGAGTCGTATAATTGTTGTTACTTCTGGCAAAGGAGGAGTGGGTAAAACCACTATCACATCAAATTTAGGAGCAGCATTAGCCAAAGAAAATCGTTCGGTAGCTCTCATCGATGCGGATTTTGGTTTGAGAAACCTAGATTTGTTGTTGGGATTGGAAGAACGGGTTGTCTACACGGCGATCGATGTTTTGGCAGGAGAGTGTCGTTTGGCACAAGCTTTGGTCAAAGACAAACGTCTTAAAGGTTTGGTTTTGCTTCCCGCAGCCCAAAATCGCAATAAAGAGGCAGTCAAACCAGAACAAATGAAAAAGATAGCTACAGCCCTAGCTAAAGGCTACGATTATATTTTGATCGACTGTCCTGCGGGGATTGAGTTGGGTTTTCGCAATGCTATCTCTGCTGCCCAAGAAGCTTTAATCGTCACCACTCCTGAAGTATCGGCGGTACGAGATGCCGATCGCGTAATTGGATTATTGGAAGCAGAAGGAGTCAACAAGATTAATCTAATTGTTAATCGAGTTCGACCTCATATGGTAGAAGAAAATAAAATGATGAGCGTCGAAGATGTTCTGGAGTTATTAGGAGTTCCTTTAATTGGAGTCGTACCCGACGATGAAAAAGTAATCGAAGCTACTAACCGAGGCGAACCTTTAGTGTTAGGAGAATATGAATCTATTCCAGCAATGGCATATTCTAATATTGCCAAACGTTTGGAAGGGGAAAAAATACCATTCCTCGATTTGTTAGCAAATCAAGGTAACATCTTATCCCGTCTGCGTAAAATGTTCGGTGGTTAATTGAAAAAAACACAAATTCAGTCCCATCAAGATTCACTAATTTTTCAAAACACTTTCAACCGTGTTTTTTCCTTTCCATGCAGACAATCATAAATAAGATTTACAGGTTTCTGGAAATGCTTTTTCCCTGGAATAATAATGCTAACAGTAAAGATTGCGCTAAAAGCCGTCTGAAATTAATTATTGCTCACGATCGCGCGAGCATTAATTCAGATATATTAACGGCAATGCGCGAGGAAATTCTCGATGTAGTAGCCCGATATGTGGATGTCGATCGAGAGGAAATGGAATTTTCTCTTTCTAACGATCAACGCACAACTTCTTTAACTGCCAATTTACCCATTCGTCAAATCAAACGTTTGGGAGAACTGCAAAAGCAATTAAAAGAGAATCACGGCATCGAATTGCAAAAAATCGAAACGGTCGAAATGGAAGAAAATGCTGAAAATACTAATTCTACTTCCCGCTCGTAATCGATTTTGATGTTGGTTGATGGTGATTGTTCGCAACACCTTCGATCTAGCACTCTTTTTTGTTAGTGGTTAGTTGGTAGGTCGTCTGATAAACGACCGTACAGTGATTAGTTTTTAGAACGCTCATAAGCTGCATAAACTTCCTGTACGTTATACCAGTTAAGAAATATACGAGCTACTTGTTCGGCTAATTGTGGTTTATTGATATCGATTAACCACTGCATTAAAGGTTTTAAACTGCGTTCGTTTAGTCTTCCGCCAAAAGATAATATTCCCCAAAGAAGACGATGTAATATTGTCATTTGAATCATCATTTTGACAGCAAAAGTAGGGTGTTTTTCATAAAAGACTAGTCCCATTTCTCCCCTTTGTCTTTCTCGTTCGATCGCTTGGGGAATTTGTTCTAAATTGAAAGGAGGATGCCAATGATATCCTTTAGCTTCGGGGCATTTGATGAGTTTTAAATTTAATTTTTTTAATCTTACTCCTAGTTCTAAATCTTCCCAACCATAGAGTTGAAAACCCGTATCGAATAAACCAGCTTCTTTTAACCATTTACGGGCGATTGCTACATTTCCCGTTGCAAAATAGGCAGCAGAAAAATCAGTGATTTTGTAAGGCTCGGCAGTAGGATCTTCAAAGTTATTAGTATTAATTACCGCTCCATAAGTAAACAGGCGATCGCTTTTTAAATCTTCTTCTCCTCGAACTAAAGCATCGGCATGACATTGTAAAAAAGTTTCGGTAACAACTAGATCGCTATCGATAAAAACTATTATTTCTCCTGAAGCTTTGGCTACCCCTAAATTTCTGGCTGCTGCTGCTCCTTGATGGTTTTGCTGGAATACTTTGACATGGGGTAGTCGCTCTCGATTTTCTGCTAGCCAAATTAGGGTTCGATCTGTCGAACCATCATCAACTATTACTATTTCATAATTATCAATTTTCTTGTCTGCAAACTCTTGCTTTTCTAAAGCTAAAATACTTTTTTTGAGAATAGGTAATCGATTATAGGTGGGAATAACAATACTAAAGTACATTTTAAGTTTTTCTAATTTTTTATCAAGATATTTTTATTAGCAATCTGGGAACTATAGATCGTGGATGTTGTAGAAAGTTTATGCTAAATTTCTTCTCTGAATCAAAAGTACAAATAAATAATTTCATTACAAGTAATCGAGCCAAAAAAATACATTCATTTCAGTATGTAGATGTATTTTAAGCGATATTCCCACAAATAAACTTAGCAGACTGAGAAAGTTGTGAAGATTAATTCTACCTCTAAAACCAGCATTCTAATTAAAACTTTTCAATATTTAGGTGGCTACGCTCTATTTCTAATTTTAACGATTTCTGGAGGCGTTTACTATATTGCTAATAGTTTAGAGACAATCAATAGTTCGGCGATAAAATTCGACGATCTCAGTCAAGATATAGAAATACTTAATGGATATTTTATCCGTCAAGCCAAAGATCGTAAAAACTTACTACTACGAGGACATAATCTAGAAGAGCTACATAAATATAGCAGTCGCGTGGCAAAAATGGATCGGCAGATCTACCAACAGTTAGAAAAAGTTTTAGCCAATCCTTTATCTGCTGCTTATAAAAACGATTTAATTTTTTTTAAAATCAAATATCAAAGATTGCTGCAAATGTATGGTCTGAGTCAAGATATTTTTCAAGCTACCCAAGACTATCAAAAAAGCGATCGCTTTATCAGAGGGTATGGGGGAGAAGCAGGTAATGAACTGCTTAATATTACAAAACAGATTCGAGTAGATCGACAAAAGTTATTGGATAAAAATCGTCACCATATCAAAAAATTATTACTGGTTAATACTACTGGACTTTTATTAATTATCTTAATTTATTCGGCTATCTTATTTTTTATTATTACCAATCCGATCCGTCGGATAGTCTATTTTGCTCAATTTTTGGAAGAAAATCGTCAAGCAAAAGAGAAAAAACTATCTATTATTTTAGAGAATAAACTAAATAGTAATAAACCGATAATTACCTATTTAGATAACGGAGAAAAAGATGAAATTAGCTATACAATTGATACTTGTATCAAATTAACTAATCTAATTCTCGACTATAGCAATACTCTCGAACAAAAAGTAAAAGAACGGACTCAGCAGCTAGAAACAGCTAAAGAAATTGCAGAAGCAGCTAATAAAACCAAAGGTAATTTTTTAGCCAGCATGAGTCACGAACTACGCACTCCTCTCAATGCAATTCTTGGTTTTACGCAATTAATGCAGCTAGATACCAGCTTAAAGCGATCGCAAATAGAAAAACTCGCAATCATCAATCATAGTGGAGAACATTTACTAGATTTAATTAATGATATTTTAGATCTTTCCAAAATAGAAGCAGGCAAAATGGAACTAAATTCCAATGACTTTAATCTATTTTGGCTATTAGCAAATGTCGAACAAATGCTGCAATTAAAAGCAACAAAAAAAGACTTAAAACTATCTTTTGAATATGCTAATTCTGTTCCAGAATATATTAATAGTGACGAACGAAAACTACAACAAGTTCTGATCAATTTATTGAATAATGCTTTAAAATTTACTAGAGAAGGTAGTATTACTGTCACAGTCAAATCCAATCCTCAAAATAATTATCATTTAATTTTTTCAGTAGAAGATACTGGTACTGGTATTGCAGAAACAGAATTCAATTCCTTATTTGAAGCTTTCTCTCAAACTAGTGCGGGAAGAAATTCGGGAGAAGGTACGGGTTTGGGTTTACCTATCAGTCGTAAGTTTGTGCAACTAATGTCGGGAGATATTAAAGTACGCAGTCAATTGGGAGTTGGAACGGTTTTTGAATTTGATATTCTAGCTCAACCAGTTTTAGAAAAAAAACTATCAAAACAAAAAACAAGCAAGACAATTATCGGTTTAGCACCCAATCAACCACAATATCGAATTTTAGTAGCTGATGACGATCGAGACAATCGTCAAATAGTATTCCAACTATTAAAATCCATCGGTTTTACAGTCAAAGAAGCTACCAATGGACAAGAAGCTCTAGATCTTTGGCAAAGTTGGCAGCCCCACTTAATTTGTATGGATATGAATATGCCAATGGTCAATGGCTATCAAGCCAGTCAACAAATTAAATCCCAGCCTCAAGGACAAAACACGATTATTCTTGCTTTAACTGCTAGTGTCTTAGAGGAAGAATGCTCTCTAATTTTTAGTTCTGGTTGCGATGATTTTATGCGCAAACCTTTCCGCCTGTCTGAATTCCTAGTCAGATTAGCCAAGCATTTAAAAGTAAAATATCTCTATCGAGAAGAAAATGAGTTGTCCGAGGGTATTTATCCGATAAATAAACCTCTTTCACTTCAAAAACCCTTAAATTATCAAGATTTAGCAATTATTTCCGATGAATGGTTAAAACAAGTACAAGAAGCAGCTTTAATTGCAGACTATATGGTGTTACAAGATTTGATTGCAGAAATAGAACAAGAATATGACTCAATAGCTAGGGAACTAAAAAGTTGGTTGCAAGAATTTCGCATGGATAAAATTGCCGACATAACTAAAGAAGCTTTTATTAGCAAAAAATCCAATTATTTTTAACCTAATATCATTTACCAAAAGTAATTAGAGACTTAGTCTCCCAGTCTCCTCGTCTCCCAGTCTCCTCGTCTCCCAGTCTCCCAGTCTCCCAGTCTCCCAGTCATCCCTCACCTTTATATTTTGTTGACAAACAGTCTCTAAGCGTTAGGGTAAGGTAGGGTAGTTGAAAGATGTATTTCTCTAGTTAGATGCAGACAGTCTTGAATTATTGTTATTAATTGATTAATTAAAAAAATACCGAGGTAAACTCATGTTACTCAATAATTTAAACAACTGGTTAAAACATTCTTTGCGTTTAGCTCTGACAGCTATAGTGTGTGGATTATTGTTTATTTCTACTGTCGATCCCGCTCAAGCAGCAACTAGCAAAAGTACTGAAGGGGAAGTAAGTTTAAACAACATTCAAGAGAAAACAGATGATGTTGCTCGTTCTAATCCTCGCGGAATTAAAGAAGTAACCAAAGAAGCTCAAAAGGGTTTAAATGCCGTACAAGGAGGTGCAGATGAGGAGAAAATGGTTTCTCCAGGAGAAACAGATGCTACTACGGTTAAAGAAAAAGCAAATAACTTTTTTGACAATTTAACTAACTAATTAATCTCTAATCATCAGAATATTACCACACATTTTTGAGATTCAATACTGCTAAATCTAAATAGTTCACAACATAAAATTAGCAAGATTTTCCCGATCGCTTTTCTCCTAGCAAAGAGTTGCGACTGGGAATTTTAATATTAACCACCATAAAATATATTATTATGTATCAAACAACTACATCAAAAAATTGCTTAATAAATGCGATCGTGACAGTGAGTAACTTAACAGAGATATTAACCACAGAAGCCCAAAAAATTTTAGAAAAAACGACAATTTCTACAGGGCAAACTCTGGAATGGATTGCCTCAAATCCTATCCTTAAAGGAGCAGATAATATCATCGGCTTAGACTGGTTAATGACTTTCTTAGGCAAGGTAGATACGGCAAAAGTACAGGCTAATGTTGAAAGTGTGCGATCGCAATATGCTGAAGAAACACCAAATCAGATTGCTCACCGTTTAATTGTGCAGAAAACTTGGAAAGGTGGACGTTTAGGACTATTAACTAATATTATTCCTCCCGTTGCAGCATTACTTCTAGGCATAGAATTAATAGCCACTACCAAATTGCAAACTGAAATGGTTTATGAAATTGCAGCAGCTTATGGCTTAGATTTAGACGAACCTGCTAGAAGAGGAGAAGTATTAGCAATCTTTGGTTTATCTTTGGGTGCAGACGTACTTAAAACAGGCTTAACCGTGGTGGAAATTATTCCTGGTGTTGGTGCTGTTGTGGGTGCTTCTACTAATGCAGCGATACTTTATGTTTTAGGACAAACTGCCTGTCGTTTCTATGAGGGAAAAATCGCTTCCCCAGAAATTGCATCCATGCAGCAAGAAACCGATACAGATTGGCAAGTTGCTTTAAGTCAGTCTAAGATTATGGATCGTATTTTGGCACACATGGTACGGGTAAGTTATCCAGAACAAAATTGGTCAGAAATCTTACCCAGAATTAGAGAAATATCGCCATCTTCCGTTCAAACCATTGCGGTAAATCTAGAACAATCCCAAGACTTTCAAGGATTACTAGAGCAATTAATTCCTGAATTTGCACCTCTAACTTTAAGTAGATGTTATGAGATTGCTATGTCTAACGGAAACATAACTCTCGAAGAACAAGAAGTTTTGAGTCAAATCGCCACTAAATTTAATCTAAATATGTCAACACTAAACGCTGATTGCTGAGACTGCTTTACGTATTAATGAAACTTAAAAGCAAAATTGGGCGTTGCTGAATGAGTAATGATTCATGTTGCATAATGGAAGAATGAAATGTCCTAAATGCAACTCAACTTCACATAGAAAAAATGGTCACCGTCGCGGTAAGCAATGTTATCAATGTCGTGTTTGTGGTCGTCAGTTTGTTGAATCCCCAATTCCCAAAAGTTATCCATTAGAGGTGAAACAACTATGCTTAAAAATGTATCTCAACGGAATGGGATTGAGAGGAATTGAAAGAGTCACAGAAATTCACCATACAACTATTATGAACTGGATCGAAGAATCAGGAATGGAATTACCAGATGCACCTGAAGATGATGAAATACCAGAGATCACGGAAATTGATGAATTACAAACTTTTATTGGTAACCAGAAAAATCAAGTCGGGATTTGGACAGTAGTCAACCATTGGAGATCGGGTATTCTGCTTTGGGTAGTGGGAGATCGCAGCAGTGAAACATTTAAACATCTTTGGTTGATTATTAAATGCTGGCATAGCTTTTGGTACGTGAGCGATGGTTATCCTGTCTATCCTAGTTTTATTGAACCAGAAGACCATCTTGTGAGTAAAACTTATATGACAAGAGCGGTACGCAAGCTTGAGGTGACCTCAAGCTGTGCGCCGTCCGCCTGCCTTCCGCAGGTCGAAGGCGAAAATACTAGGCTCAGACACTATCTGGCTCGTTTACATAGAAAGACTTTGTGTTACTCAAAATCGATTAAGATGCTCAAATATTCAATTCGACTTTTGCTTCACTATCTCAAATTTAAAACTGTTCCCGCGATCGTCTAAATCATTACTTATTCAGCAATGCCGTTTTTTCTATTTGTCAAAACCTTTTCTAATCTGAAACTTACTCCGTAGGGCAATGACAATGTTGCCCTTTAGTAAATCTTGACTGTGAGATTGTAAAGCATCATCAAGTAAAATTTTCCTTTCTTTACGAGGTACATTCTCTAATCTCAAAACTCCGCAATGAGGCTTCTGCTGTTGCCAAATCATCTGCTCGAAATCATTATCAGTGGTTATGATTACTCGTTGTTCTCGTACTGCCCATTTCAGAATATCTTCATCGAGCATCTTGGGATCGACATCACTAACATAAGCTACATCATAACCTTTGACTGCCAGACGATTTCCCAGAGAGCGACTAGCATTTACATCAATTAGAAATTTCACAACTTAATTTTATGAAGAAACTGTGGCGGTAATCTCTTCCTTATCTACCAATTGATAGGCATAAAATAGAGCAGCTTGGATATCATTTGGTTCCAATTCGGGATAATCTTCCAAGATTTCCTCAATTGATTCCCCTTTAGCCAGCAATTCTAAGATCGTGGCTACTGAAATTCTTAAACCACGAATTATAGGCTTACCCTTAAGCACTTGCGGGTTAAAAGTGATGCGTTTTAGTAGATCTTGATTATTCATCTGATAATTTTCTATGATTATAACTCTATTATCAAACTTTTGCTGCGACTATTAGATTATCTAACAATAGCGATCGTATATTCAAAATTAGGTAGTGGGATCGCCTTAATTCATCCAATTGTATTTATTTTAAAGAGATCGCCTTTGGCGATAAATTTCACTCTAAAAGAGACTGTATTCACCTTGAAACAAACTGTAATCTTGGGACAAGATATCTTTTATTTTATAAAAGATATCTTGTCCCAAGATTACAGTTTGTTTCAAGGTGAATACAGTCTCTTTTAGAGTGAAATTTATCGCCAAAGGCGATCTCTTTAAAATAAATACAA
>NZ_JBZNBU010000213.1:0-3067 GCF_058530065.1 Waterburya sp.
GCGATCGCTGAATACTTTATGTACAAAGGTAAAGCTACTTTGATCGTATACGATGACTTGACCAAACAAGCTCAAGCATACCGTCAAATGTCCTTACTACTACGTCGTCCACCAGGTCGCGAAGCATATCCTGGAGACGTATTTTATCTACACTCTCGTTTACTAGAACGCGCAGCAAAACTCAGTGACGAATTGGGTGCTGGTAGTATGACTGCTCTACCTATCATTGAAACTCAAGCGGGTGACGTATCTGCTTATATTCCTACCAACGTAATTTCGATTACTGACGGTCAAATTTTCTTGTCCTCTGACTTATTTAACGCTGGTTTCCGTCCTGCAATTAACGCTGGGGTATCTGTATCCCGCGTAGGTTCTGCGGCTCAAACTAAAGCTATGAAACAGGTAGCAGGTAAGCTGAAATTAGAATTGGCTCAGTTTGCCGAGCTTGAAGCGTTCGCTCAGTTCGCTTCCGACCTAGACGCAGCAACTCAAAACCAACTGGCTCGCGGTCAGCGTTTGCGTCAAATCCTCAAACAGCCTCAGAACTCTCCTCTATCTGTAGCAGAACAAGTTGCAGTAGTATATGCTGGCTTGAATGGGTATATTGATGAAGTTCCCGTAGAAAAAGCAACTGAATTTGCTCAAGGATTGCGCGATTATCTCGGCAGTAGTAAAGCTAAATATGGAGAAATCATTGCTTCTGAAAAGAAACTAACTGATGAAGCAGAAAATCTCTTAAAAGAAGGAATTAACGAGTTTAAACAATCCTTCATGGCAACAGCATAATCTGGGTAAAGGGTAAAAGGTAAAAGGTAAAAGGTATGGGTGATTAACAACATTGACCTACTACCTATTACCTACTACCTACTATCTGTTACTTTTCCTTTATCCTTTATTATTCAGCGTTGAAAAGATATGCCTAATTTAAAAGCAATTCGCGATCGCATCGCGTCGGTAAAAAACACTAAAAAAATCACTGAGGCTATGCGCCTCGTGGCTGCTGCTAAAGTTCGTCGCGCTCAAGAGCAAGTAAATTCTACTCGTCCTTTTGCCGATAGTTTGGCACAGGTTTTATATAACATTCAAGGTAAACTTCAGTTTGAAGATGTCGATTTACCTTTATTCCAACAACGAGAAATTAAAAAAGTCGCTCTTTTAGTAGTTAGTGGCGATCGCGGTTTATGTGGTGGTTATAACACCAACGTGATTCGCCGCGCTGAGATTAGAGCCAAGGAATTGGAAGCCCAAGGTGTTGAGTATACTTATGTTTTGGTCGGACGCAAATCCGTTCAATATTTTGGCAACCGTAATGCTCCCACAGAAAAGACTTTCAGCGGTTTAGAGCAAATTCCTACCGCAGCTGAAGCAGCAGAAATTGCTGACGAGCTACTTTCTTTATTTTTGGCGGAAGAAGTAGATAAAGTGGAATTGATTT
This sequence comes from Waterburya sp., assembly GCF_058530065.1. NCBI lineage: Bacteria > Bacillati > Cyanobacteriota > Cyanophyceae > Pleurocapsales > Pleurocapsaceae > Waterburya > Waterburya sp. The sequence goes on from NZ_JBZNBU010000213.1 coordinate 1,436, forward strand.
ACACTAAATTTGTTTCTTTAATCGCTTCCAAGCCAGTAATTCAGACTTTGCTTCCCCTAACTACTCAAGGATTAGAAGTAAAAGACGACGAAATTTTCCGTTTGACTACTAAAGGCGGAGCGTTTGGCGTGGAGAGAGAAACTGTTAGCACAGAAGTAGAAGCTTATCCTAAAGATACAATCTTTGAGCAAGATCCCGTACAAATTTTGGATGCTTTACTTCCTTTGTATCTCAACAACCAAATTTTACGTTCTCTTCAAGAAGCAGCAGCTAGCGAGCTTGCAGCGAGAATGACTGCAATGAATAACGCTAGCGATAATGCTACAGAATTAATGGGTACTTTAACCACGTCTTACAACAAAGCAAGACAAGCAGCAATTACCCAAGAACTTTCTGAGGTGGTTGCAGGTGCTAACGCTTTGTAATTTCTAAGCCGTTAGCTTCGATTAATTGAGATTGATTATTTAAACGTCTGGATTTATGTCTGGGCGTTTTTTTATTGGTTGTTAACTAAGGTTTACCCGACATTCCGCAGAAAAATTTAAGAGAGCAGATAATCAATTATTCCCGCAATGATTCCACTTCTTTTTTGCAGCAAATTTTTGCAGTAAAGTTTCCGCCTCTTTTTTTCAAAATGAGAATTGCTGCATTCGCCCCGAAGAATTTTAATTTGCTTGCTTGATAGATAAACCAATACGTTTTAATTTTTGATTGACTTCTAATACTTTAACTTTTACTACTTGTCCTACTTTGACAATTTCATTAGGATCGTCCACAAAGCGATCGCATAATTGGGAGATATGCACCAAACCATCTTGATGGACTCCAATATCAACAAATGCCCCAAAGTTAACTACATTAGTTACTACTCCTTCTAGCATCATTCCTTCTGTGAGATCGCTAATTTCGGCAACGCCTTCTTTAAAGGTGGCATATTGGAATTGTTCTCTAGGATCTCGACCTGGTTTTTCTAGTTCGGCGATCGCATCTTCTAGGGTAGGCAAACCAATTTCAGAGGTGACAAATTGTTGGAGATCGAGGGTTTTGAGACTGTTGCCAACAGTAGTTATTTTAGTTAAAGGTACATTAAGGCTTTGGGCGATTTGTTTGATGATGGGATAGCTTTCTGGGTGTACTGCGGTATTATCTAGGGGGTTTTCGCCGTTACGAATTCTCAGAAAACCTGCGGCTTGTTCGTAGGTTTTTTTGCCCAATTTGGCTACTTTGAGTAATTCTTTACGATTATTAAATGCGCCTGTTTCGTTGCGATAAGCCACAATATTATTGGCAATAGTGGCAGAAATTCCCGAGACAAAAGTAAGTAATTCTTTGGAAGCGGTGTTTAAATCTACGCCCACATAGTTAACGCAACTTTCGACGCTTTCTTCTAATTTCTGTTTGAGGAGTTTTTGATTGACATCGTGTTGATATTGCCCCACGCCAATAGATTTGGGGTCGATTTTAACTAATTCTGCCAGAGGATCTTGCAACCTTCTACCAATGCTAATTGCGCCCCGCACCGTAATATCTAAATCGGGAAATTCTTCTCTAGCCACATCGCTGGCAGAATAAATAGATGCTCCCGATTCATTAACAATGACTTTAATTGGTTTTTGTTCTATCTCTGGTAAA
>NZ_JBZNBU010000214.1:0-14746 GCF_058530065.1 Waterburya sp.
ATGTCGTAGGGTACGTTTGCCTCGGCTAGCAATACGTTCATGTGTCCAGGCATTCTTCCCGCTACGGGGTGAATACCAAAACGAACTTCTTTACCCCGTTTGCGGAGAATTTTAGTAATGTCGGAAACAGAGTGTTGTGCTTGGGCTACTGCCATACCGTAACCAGGTACGATAACCACACTTTTGGCATCGTTGAGCAGTTCTGCTACTTCTTCAACATTAGTTGCGGTAGCTTCGCCCATGGGCTTGACTTCCCCAGTAGGTGCAGCACTAGAACCTTCACCAAAACCACCAAGAATAACGCTGATAAAGGAACGATTCATTGCTTCGCACATAATATAGCTGAGGATCGCACCACTACTTCCCACCAATGCGCCAGTTACGATTAGTACGTCATTAGAAAGCATAAAGCCAGCAGCAGCGGCAGCCCAACCAGAATAGCTATTGAGCATGGAGATTACTACGGGCATATCCGCGCCACCAATACCCATAACTAGCAGGAAGCCGAGAAGTCCAGCTAACCCAGTCATAATTAACAGGGGCTGTAAGCCGTTCTCTGTTCCCATGAACTGTACTCCGAGGAATACAGAACTTACTAGCAAAGCGATATTGACTAGATGACGAGCAGGCAAAGCAAAGGGTTTACTTTTAATCGAACCATTTAGTTTACCGAATGCCACCACCGAACCAGTAAAGGTAACAGCACCAATAAAGATCCCGATGTAGATTTCTAGTTCGTGAATTGTTGCCTCTACACCAGTCAGGGTGTTTTCGGGCTGGAGATAAGTAGCAAAGCCAACGAGTACCGCAGCCAAACCAACAAAGCTATGGAGAATAGCTACGAGTTCGGGCATGGCAGTCATAGCTACTCGTGCAGCTAAAATCGAACCAATAATTGCCCCAGGTACGATCGCAGCAACTAAAACACCGTAGCCGTTGACTTGCGCGCTAAAGGCAGTAGCAATAAAGGCGATCGCCATACCGATAATTCCGAACAAATTACCGCGACGGGCTGTTTCCTGGTTAGAAAGTCCCCCTAGGCTGAGGATAAACAAGGCACTGGCAGCAATATAAGCCACCGCCACAAGATTATTTGACATATATTTGAAGGGATGAATTATGAAGGATGAATGATGAGGAGAAATTATTAATTAGTAGTGAATAATTGACAATTAATAATTTCATCCGATTACTATTCAATTGAAGCTGATAGCTGATAGCTGATAGCTGACAGCTAGGACGAAGTCCTTTATTTCTGGAACATTTTGAGCATCCGTTGAGTAACGAGAAAACCACCAGAGATGTTAATCGTTCCGACTAGAATTGCGATCGCGCCCAGGATAACAGAAGGAGAAGTAATTTCACCTGATATTTGCAGCATACCGCCCAAGATAATAATTCCGCTGATGGCATTAGTAACGCTCATTAAGGGAGTATGCAAAGCAGGGGTAACGTTCCAAATTACTTGATAGCCCACAAAGCAAGCCAGTACGAAAACGGTAAAGTGAGATAGAAAAGATTCGGGCGCGCCAATACCTACACCGAGTAGTGCCAAACCAGCCACAATTAGCCACAACATTCCACTACCCTGTTTTTTCTCTTCTTTAGCTGTTGCTTCTCGAACTGCTACTTTTGGTTTGGGAGGAGGAGTAGGAGAAGGGTTTTCGATTTTTGGTGGAGGCCAAGTTACTTTACCTTCATGAACGATTAATGCACCACGAACAACTTGGTCTTCGTAGTCTACTTTATATTCTTCCGCTCCACCCATATCTTTGAGTAAGTGCCAGAGATTTGTACCATATAGTTGGCTAGATTGGGCTGCCATCCGACTGGGTAAATCGGTCAAACCGATAATGGTTACACCGTCATATTTATAGACTTCGTTGGGACGAGTAACTTCGCAGTTACCTCCTTGTTCGGCTGCTAAATCTACAATTACAGAGCCTTCTTGCATCATCTCGACCATATCGGTCAGAATCAATTTGGGTGCGGGGCGACCAGGAATTAATGCGGTAGTAATAATGATATCTACTTCTTTGGCTTGTTCTCTAAACAGTGCCATCTCAGCATCGATAAATTCCTTGCTCATGGTTTTGGCATAACCACCAGCACCAGTACCATCTTCTTCAAATTCTAGTTCGAGGAATTCTGCACCGAGGCTTTCTACCTGTTCTTTCACGACAGGACGAGTATCAAATGCCCGTACCACTGCGCCGAGACTTCTAGCAGCACCAATAGCAGCTAAACCCGCTACCCCAGCACCAATTACCAAGACTTTAGCAGGAGGAACTTTACCCGCAGCAGTGATTTGTCCTGTAAAGAAACGCCCGAAGTTATTAGCAGCTTCAATTACCGCCCGATAGCCCGCAATATTTGCCATCGAAGATAGAGCATCCATCTTTTGAGCGCGACTGATACGAGGGACTGCATCCATCGCTAATACTGTAGCATTACGGTCTGCCAGTTTGTTTAATAGCTCTTCATTTTGCGCTGGCCAAATAAAACTTACCATAGTCTTACCATGAGGCATTGCTGCAATTTCTGAGTCTTCAGGGGCGCGTACCTTGAGAATAATATCTGCTTGCGACCATAAAGAAGTAGCATCGGAGACAATTTTACAGTCTGCTTCTTGATATGCTTTATCTGTAAAGCTAGCTGCTGCCCCTGCGTTACTTTCTACAAGGATTTCAAAACCGAGTTTTTGTAGTTTTTTAACCGTGTTGGGAGTTGCAGCGACACGACATTCATTAGGATAAATTTCTTTGGGAATACCAATTTTACGGGGCTGTTCTCTAAGCTCTGCTGGCTGTGGGCTACCCTGAGCCTGTCTATCGGCGGTTGCGGTCATAGATTCTCCTGATAGGATGGACTAATTAAATCAAAAAATAAAAAATCTCCGTCAGCGATAGGAATTAGATATCGAGCGGAATTATTTTTGTGCAATATTTTATTGGTGAAGGAGTATTAGTTCTGGTTGACATCCTAGAACGATCCCCTGAAACCATCTACAATTTGTAATTTGTCTTAAAATTTGTTGGGTATCTTTGGCTTTCTGTTTGCAAGTCTTTACAAATTTACTAATATCAATCGATTGGGTTGGAAACAGATTGATTTGATTCAAATAAGTTTTTTTTGGGTAATTTTAGCCTTGCGATCGCTTCGTAGCTACATAATTCATCATTACAGAGCGATCGCTGTGACTCTAGCAATAACATGAAATAAAATTAAGTTTTGCAAAGAACATCTATCTTCTGCTTCAATAATATACATATAAAAAAACTTTTAAATTTATCGATAGTATATTGTTGTCCTACAAATGAACGGATTCACCAAAGCATTAATAGATCCAAAACTTGCTCCCACTGCGGTGAGGGTGGCTTTAGTAGTGGGCTCGATCTTATTTACTATTAATCACGGGGCTGCTTTGGCTAAGGGCGAAATGACTAAAACCAGATGGCTGTCAGGTTTAATTACTTATATGATTCCCTATAGTGTCAATATTCACGGTCAGTTTACTTCTCGCAAATCAATTAAAAGTTAACAAGCTAATTTAATTCTGGATATCAAACAATGGTATTTACCGTCAAAGAATCTAAATCTGTCGATCTAGAACAAATCAGGACAGAAATTCGCAACTTACAGCCCAAGATAGTCGAGTGGCGACGGATACTCCACCAGAAACCAGAGTTAGGCTTTCAAGAACAAATCACGGCAAAATTTATTGCTAGCAAACTAGAAGCCTGGGGCATAGAACATCAAACCAAGATTGCTAAGACTGGTATTGTGGCAACTATTCCTGGCAAATCTCCTGGGAAAGTTTTAGCAATTCGCGCTGATATGGATGCTTTGCCCATTCAAGAGGCAAACGAAGTCCCTTACAAGTCCCAACACGATGGTAAGATGCACGCTTGCGGACATGACGGACATACAGCGATCGCTTTAGCTACAGCCTACTATCTATCCCAACATCAAAATGACTTTTCGGGTACGGTAAAAATCATCTTCCAGCCAGCCGAGGAAGGACCAGGGGGAGCAAAACCGATGATTGAAGAGGGAGTCCTCAGCAACCCCGATGTAGACGCAATTATTGGCTTGCATCTCTGGAATAATCTGCCTATTGGTACGGTAGGGGTAAGAAATGGTGCTTTAATGGCAGCGGTAGAATTATTTCGTTTGACTATTTTAGGTAAGGGCGGACATGGCGCGATGCCCGATCAAACAGTCGATTCGATTGTGGTAGCCAGTCAGATAGTTAATGCCCTACAAACCATTGTGGCTCGTAATGTCAAACCGATCGATTCGGCGGTAGTTACTGTGGGAGAATTACAAGCGGGTACGGCTTTAAACGTAATTGCCGATACTGCCAGAATGGGCGGTACAATTCGCTATTTTAACCCCGAACTAGAAACCCTCATTGGAGAAAGGTTGGAGGCGATTGTTGCTGGTGTCTGTCAGATGCACGGGGCAAAATACGAACTAGACCATTGGAAATTATATCCTCCTACCATTAACGATCCTGCGATCGCCAAATTAGTGCGATCAATCGCTACTGAAGTAGTAGAAACTCCTATGGGAGTAGTGCCAGAATGTCAGACTATGGGGGGCGAAGATATGTCTTTTTTCCTCCAACAAGTACCTGGTTGTTACTTCTTTTTGGGTTCGGCTAATCCCGAAAAAGGGTTGGCATACCCCCACCACCATCCTCGTTTTGATTTTGATGAAACTGCTCTAGCTATGGGAGTAGAAATCTTTGTGCGTTGCGTAGAAAAGTATTTAAAATAAATCTATTCCAGCTTGATTCTCGCCCAAAATCCGTTTACTGCCAGTTGGCGCACCATATTTTCGGCATTGGCTTGCTGGCTGAAAATACCAACCTGAATCGTATCCCCTTTAACAAAAGCCGACGGTTCGATATTGCGTACTTGTTGTAATAATTCGGTTTCGCTACCAAATACTTCTACTCGATAACCCCGTGCTTTAATCAGTTGTTCGGTATTGGAAATAGTTTTACTATCTGGTGCTTTAAAGTTATATTCTCTAGAATTACTTTTGCGGTTAGATTTGGTATTTTTGGTTAGATAAAAAGTAGTGGGCGATCGCAATTCGGAATTAAACTTTTCTAATGTATTGGCAGAAGCCGAAATGCCAGATAATAAGATAATTCCTAACGACAACAAGTAACAATGTTTATAACGAGCAAAATTCATAAGATTGTAATTTGACGCAACGAAAAGCAAATAATATTTATTTATCTATTTTGAATAACGGTTTAATCTGAGAGTCTACATATTCTACGAATAATATTGTTTATTAGTTTTGTCTACTCTTTGTTCTTGACTATGTAAAAACTTTATATTTAGTTTAAAAATTTGAATTATTTTTTCCTCTTGGTTCGGGATTTTTATCCCTGACGAATTTAACAGCATTGTTCTCCCATACAAATCAAAAATAAAATACGATAAGCTAGATATAGCTAGTTAGCGAGATTGTCAGGCGATCTATTTAATTGCCTCTGGGATTTGCAGTAATGCGATCGCCCATCACGCTATATTAAGAAAATACCCTAAAGGTTTACAAAAGTTATCGTTTTACAATAATAGGTTAGATGAATAAGGTCGTTGTCGGCTTATCTGGTGGCGTAGATAGTTCTGTTGCTGCTGCGGTATTGCACAATCAAGGTTTTGAAGTAATTGGTCTCACTCTCTGGTTAATGAAGGGTAAAGGTCAATGCTGTTCTGAAGGAATGGTTGATGCAGCCAGCTTGTGCGAAGAGTTAGGAATTCCCCATCATATTGTCGATAGTCGAGATGTCTTCCAAGAAAATATTATTGATTATCTAGTTAGCGGTTATGAAGCGGGAGTTACTCCCCTTCCCTGTTCTCAATGCAATCGGGCGGTTAAATTCGCCCCTATGTTGGCATATGCTAAAGCAGAATTAGGTACGAATAAAATAGCTACAGGACATTACGCTAGGATTAATTATGATGCAGCGAGCGATCGCTATCAACTCCTCAAAGCAGTAGATCCCAATAAAGATCAGTCTTATTTTCTTTACGATCTGACTCAAGAATTATTGGCGGGTTCGGTATTTCCTTTAGGCAATCAAACTAAAGAAGAAACTCGTCGTATTGCTGCTGAATTTAATTTGGCAACGGCAGACAAACCCGAAAGCCAAGATTTATGCTTGGTAGAGGCTCATGGCAATATGCAAACTTTCCTCGATCGCTATATCAATCAAAAAGAAGGGGATATCGTCGATATGTCGGGGAATGTCTTGGGCAAACATACGGGCATTCATCACTACACCATCGGGCAACGTCGAGGCTTGGGAATTGCTGCCCCAGAGCCTTTATACGTAGTCAAACTAGATGCAGTAATGAATCGCGTTGTAGTTGGTAACCGCGATGCGGGAGGCAGAACCGAATGTACTGTGGCTCGCATGAACTGGGTTTCTATTGCCGAACCTTCTACCCCCATTCGGGCAGAAGTCAAAATTCGCTATCGTTCTAAACCCGCTTTGGCACAAATCGTTCCTCTGGAAAATTCTCGCATCAAAATTATCTTTGACGAGCATCAGTTTGGCATTACCCCAGGTCAAGCAGCAGTATTATACAGTGGAGATCTCGTATTGGGAGGGGGAATTATTGAAATGGAAAATAGTGCATCTTAATAGCTAACAAGCAACTAACCACTTAACTATTGAGTCTTAACTAGTGCTTGCGTAAAATATTAAAGATGTCTTAGGAGGAGTATGGCAGGACATAGTAAGTGGGCAAATATCAAGCGACAGAAAGCTAGGGTAGATGCCAAAAGAGGTAAGACTTTTACTCAACTATCGCGGGCGATTATTGTCGCGGCGAGAAATGGTGGTGGAGATCCAGATGGTAATTTTCAACTCCGTACGGCGATCGAAAAGGCTAAAGCTGCGGGGGTAACTAACGACAGTATCGATCGCTCGATCGCCAAAGGCACTGGAACTTATCAAGATGATTCTGCCATCCTCGAAGAAATTCGCTATGAAGGCTATGGCGCAGGGGGAGTAGCGGTTACCATTGAGGCTTTAACTGACAATCGCAACCGTACTGCTGCCTACATCAGATCGGCGTTTACCAAGAATGGCGGCAATTTGGGAGAAACTGGTTGTGTTAGTTGGATGTTCGAGCAAAAAGGCGTAGTTACTCTCGATGCTGTAGATGAAGAAAAATTGCTAGAAGTTTCGATGGAAGGGGAAGCCGATAGTTACGAACTAGATGAGGAGGGAGCAGAAGTATTTACTACTATTGCCAACCTAGAACATCTCAATCAAACTTTACAAGAACATAATTTACCCGTTAAGGAAGTAGAATTACGCTGGATACCGAATAATTATATTGAAGTTGAAGATCCCGAACAGGCGCGATCGCTTTTAAAATTAATCGATACTTTAGAATCTCTTGATGACGTACAAAATGTAACTGCCAACTGCGCGATCGCCGATGAATTAATCGATCAACTAAACGTTCAATGTTAAGCGATGAATGATACATGGTCGCAGGTTTACCAGTTAGCTGAAAGCTATCGTCAGCGACAACAATGGGATAAAGCTGCTATTACTTTCCAAAAAGCGATCGAACTTAGACCTGATTTTTTTTGGTCTTGGCACAATTTAGGAGATGCCCTAGCTAAATTACAACAATGGGATAAAGCAGCTAAAGTGTACGATCGGGCAGTAAAAATAGACCCCAACTTTTTTTGGTCTTGGCACAATTTGGGAGATGCCCTAACTAAATTACAACAATGGGATAAAGCGATCGCCATTTATTTTCAAGCTCTGATTCTTCAACCAGATTATCAACTTGTCTATCAAAAATTAGGCACGCTGTTTAAACAACGAGGTAGCCTAGAAGAATCAATTCAATACTACCGCCGAATTATTCAAGCTCGCGATCGAGACTATATATATAATACTCTTCAGAAACAACCAGCAATATTACTTGACATAGCAGATTGTTTGGTCGCTCAACATCAAATCAATGCTGCGATCGTGGTTTATTATATGCTGTTGGAAATTAAACCTAGTTCAATTAAGGTATTAACCAAACTAGCTCAATTATTAGAACAAAAAGAAACATTAGATCGAGATATTGCTTCTCGCCAGCAAAATATAGAAAGCGAACTAATCCAAAGACAAGGGATAAATAAAAAGCTTCCACAACGATTAGAAAATATCTCAGGAAAAATCATCATTCAACAAGATCGTTCTGTTTCTGCAAATATTCTAGAAGCTCTTTGTCATGCGGTAGGTTGGTCTCCTCGTCCGTTAGACAAGGTGCAAAAATCCTTAGACAATAGTTTTTGTATTGTGACTGTTTGGTATGTTGAAGAGCAAACAGAAGATTTAATTGGCTTTGGTAGAGCAGTTTGTGATGGTGCTTTTTACGCTGTTTTGCTAGATATTCTCGTTCATCCCCATTTCCAAAATCGAGGTTTGGGTAAAAAAATAGTTCGAGCTTTAATTAAAAAACTACAAAATTCAGAAATTCACGATGTTACCCTATTTGCTAGCCCCCACATAGTCGATTTTTATCACAAGCTAGGGTTCATTTCACAACCAAACAATTTACAGTGGATGCTTTTTTCCGATCGATAATCTTAAGTTGATGACACTAATAAAACGTGAGTTCGGGTTAACAAAATTGATTGGTTTGGGTAGCCATTAGCCATTAGCTTCAATAAAAGCTAAGAGCTAATAGCTGGGCGAAGCCCTTTATTTATCTTTAGTTTCTAGTTTTTAGTTTTTGCAGGTCAGCATTCCCTTGCGCCTTACGGCGGCGCGGGGTCTGACCTGAGTTTTTAGTTTTGTCTAGCTACTAGAAACGTGATTGAGCTCAAGACTCCGACTCCTTGAGTCGTCTTCAATCAGGAGTGCCCGTGGGGCGAAGTAAATTCGCCCCCTTGTGTCGCCCGTGTATAGTTGAAGACTATATCTGATTGGAACTAATAACTAGTAACTAATAACTGGGCGCAGCCCTTTATTTCAAACTTTCCTCAATCCAACCTTTAATAGTAACTACTACTTCTTCAATGGGGATGTCTTGGGATTCTTTATTAGCCCGTTTGACTACTTCTACTTTGCCATCAGCGAGAGATCTGCCCGTCACTACTCGGTAGGGAATACCAATTAATTCGCTGTCTTTAAATTTAACTCCCGCCCGTTCTTTGCGATCGTCGAAGAGGACTTCTACTCCTGCTTGTTGGAACTCTTGATATAGCTTTTCTCCCGCAGCCATTTTTTCCCCATCAGAGATATTAGGTACGATTACCACTACATGATAAGGCGCGATCGCGACGGGCCAAATTATGCCATCTTGATCGTAAGACTGCTCTACTGCTGCTTGAGCCAAACGAGAAACCCCAATACCGTAGCAACCCATCCATAATGGTTCTGTTTTGCCCTGTTCGTTGGTAAAGTTTGCCCCCATTGCAGTGGAATATTTAGTTCCTAGTTGAAAGATATGCCCTGCTTCGATACCTCTGGCACTCATTAGAGTTTGGCTGGGATCTTTGATAGAGCGATCGCCTGCCTTTGCTTCTTGAATGTCTACTTGTAATTTGGGTAGAGTGAAATTATCTCCCCAGTTAGCCCCGACTACGTGATAGCCAGTTTCGTTAGCTCCAGTGACGAAGTTTTTGGCATCAACTACAGTGCGATCGACTAGTCTTAAAAATTCCTTGGCGATGTTTTTATTAGCCGCAATATAATCGTCAGAGATATCGGGGGCGATATAACCTAGGGGAAGGGGTTTAGCTGCCCACTTCTGTTGCGCGCTAGCATCGGGTACGGTTAGAGCAATTACCGTATTGGCTTTATAGTTCGGAGCGAGTTTGGTAAGTTCGTTAGTTAATTTGACTTCATTTACATCGCGATCGCCTCTAATGTTAATTAATACCAAGACTGTCATCCCGTTATCGTAAATAGCTTCGTATAAGACATTCTTAACTATTACCGTAGGAGAACAATTAAGGGTTTCTGCCACTTTGGCGATGGTTTCCGTATTGGGGGTGGCGATTTTCTCAAAGCTACTAAAGGGAGATGCTTCTACATCTGCGGGTAAAGATACTGCCTTTTCAATGTTGGCTGCATAACTACCATCTTCAGTGTATAAAATTTCGTCTTCTCCAGCTTCAGCCAGAATCATAAACTCTTGCGAACCAGAACCGCCAATTGCTCCCGAATCTGCATCTACGGGGCGAAATTCCAAACCACAGCGAGTCATAATATTACGATATGCCCGATCCATAGCTTGATAAGTCTCTTGCAAACTGGCTTCACTAGTATGGAAAGAATAGGCATCTTTCATAATAAATTCTCGACCCCGCATCAAACCAAAACGAGGGCGAATTTCATCGCGAAATTTAGTTTGAATTTGATACAAGTTCAGGGGTAATTGACGATAAGAACGAATTGTCTCGCGAGCGATCGCTGTAATAATTTCTTCATGAGTTGGTCCTAAACCTAGCTCTCTTTCTCCTCGATCTGTCAGAGAAAACATGATTCCTTCCGCCTTGGTATAGGTATCCCAACGTCCAGACTCTTGCCACAGTTGCGAAGGCTGTAGCTGGGGTAAAAGACATTCTTGCGCTCCCGTTGCATTCATTTCTTCTCGTACGATCTGGGAGACTTTCTGCAACACTCGCCACATTAAAGGCATATAAGCATAAATACCGCTACCAATACGACGAATATAGCCCCCTCGCAGTAGCAATTGATGACTGGGTATTTCTGCCTCTGCTGGAGTTTCTCGCAGTGTTACAAACAGCATCTGGTTTAGTCGCATGGTTGATTCTTTCAGTAAAATTGCAGACTTTATATTTTATCAGTCTCTCAGTCCCTAATTGCCTTAGTCTCTCGATCGCACTGTCCGTCTTTGCTATAAAATCTCTAGGAGAGATGAACAAACTAGTATAAATATGAATTTAAAAGAGTTTCTCAATTTAAGTGCTGGAAAATGGTTTAGCCAGCGTACCAATTATTTAGTCGGTAGCGAAGCTGTTAACAGTAAAGCGGATATTACCATCGAACTAATCGATCCAGAAGATAGTCAGGCGGTAGAGTTGTGCCAAAAACATAACCTCGATCCCCAACTCAGTCTTGGAGGAACAATTCAAAGTTGGGATAATTCTGTAGACTGGGGCAAACCCAAACAAGTAGGATCGGCTACGGTGATTTTAGTTAGCAACCCCGATAATGACTCGGCAGGAAAACTAATTCGTCCCCAGGATAGTCAAGTTTGCGGACAATATTTTTTAGGTGCGGATAAAGCTCTCACATTAACTATTAAAACCGATAAAATGTATGCTCAAGAGCGTCAGTGGTTTGCTAGCGATAATTTGAGAATGCGTACAACTGTCGTTGAATTCGATGATGGCAAAAAACAAACCTCTTTTTATTCAGAAATTCGCAAGGCAGCACCAAAAAAAGATGAATAATTTTTGGCAGTCATAACTTATTGTGTTGTAATTACAAAGTAAAATTATTTTTAAAATCTTCTCTAGTCATAGGTTGATTAATAATTAAACCTTCTTCCCCCAAATTCTTTAAAGGTTTGCCTTCAATGCTAATCCAAACTCGATCGCTACCTTCAGAACTAGTAGCAGTATAAATAACCTGTGCCAATCGACTACTCATCGAAGCACTTCCGCCACCTGAAGCAAATTCTTGGGACAAGTTGAGGTGAATGCCTTTTTCATCTACTTTTAACCCTAAAAGTTTAGTTCCAGGGGGAATAGCGGTAGTGTGAGTTGCATCTTGAGGAGCATTGGTAAATAGGGTTTCTAAAGCCGTTTCCAATACCTTCTCGGATTTAATTGACTTTTGAAAAGTTATAGTATTTGCAGTTAACTGAATGCTGTCGTCTTGGGGATTGAGCCAATAAACTTCAACTACTTTATCTTCAGTAATTGGTTTGGGTGCAGAGGGAGGAACTTCCCCAGTTATAGGGGGTGGTTTTGGTTGAGTAACCTGAGAAGGATCGTTTAAAGATGACTTTGCCCACCAAGCAGCGCCACCTCCTGCCGCTAAGATGAGTCCTGTAATCGCTGCTACCACAGGAAGAGAAAAACGATTTTTATTATTATCCCGCATGGATTTTGCTCCTGTTAAACAGAGAATGGGCTAAAGAGACCGACAGTAAATATTATCAAATTAATTTACTAAAGACTGACTTTATCTCTTTTGAAGACAATTAGGGGTTTTTTGTTTCCACTTTAAAAAAACTGGCTAACTCTATTTTGCCTTCATCTATCTCTAATTGTAAGATACGGGCTAAAATTCCGTCTTTCTCTAGAGAGCTTAAATCCAAGCGATCGCTAATCCCTTCGGCAAAACCGTTTAATAGTCTGGGGGACATAGGACGATCGTTGACTTTCCCTTCGGGATCTACCAAGCGAATTGTTTTACCGCCAACTACTTCTAAACTCACTTCTAAATCCATTGCCAATTCCCTAGACCTTGTAGCGGGAGAATTGGGACTGGATTCAAAAATGCTTGGGGGTCTAGTCAAACTAAATTTAACTCCAACACGGTTGCCAGGGAGAAATACTAAGTTTAGGTCGAGCAACTGATAGGCAATATTAGTCGAACCAGCCCTGCTGACAATCAGACGATTTAAAGTTTGTTGGATTGCTGCTAATACTTCTGGCGAGCGCAAGGTTTTATTGAGGTCTTCTTCCTTTAAAACTAGCCTCACTCCTCCTTGAAAAGGTAGGTCTAAAGATTTTCTGAATTTCTCAAGACCATCGAGATCTAATTCACCCAAATTTAGGTCTACCCGATCTGTTTCCAATTCCAAGGCTTCGATCCTCAGATCGGGTTGGATTCTGATACCTCTAGTCGCAATTCGGACTTTTTCTATTTGTCCTTTGGCGATCGCAAAATTGGGACTGTTATCAATCCTAACTTTTTGCTCTTCTATGCTAATTACCCCAGAGCTAATTCGGCTAGCTGCAACGCGATCGGCAATTATTCCCCCACTAGCTGCAACAGATAACAACCCCGATAATACAATCGTCAGAACTTCCATAAGTTATTTAATTTAGTTTTTCTTGGTGAGTTGTTAACCAGGATTAATTCTCATCAAAACTTGCCCGAACTCCACAGGTTCGCCATTTTGGACTGAGATTTCCATAATCTGCCCTGCTACTTCCCCTTCAATTTCATTCATTAGCTTCATCGCTTCGATGATACATACAGTATCCCCTTTGTTAATGCGATCGCCAACCGAGACAAAAGGATCTTCATCGGGAGCGGGGGCAGCGTAAAATGTCCCTACCATTGGAGAAGTAATCTCGACCCACTTTTTATCGTCTACCGCAGGAGTTGCTGTAGTAGCTTCAGCAGATTCTGTAGCTACCGTTACAGGAGTTTGCACTGGTGGAGGAGCGACAGTGTCAACAATTGCTGGACTAACCGCCGTTGTTACTTGTGGAACGGTAACGACTCCTTTATCTTTACGTATGGTTAATTCAAAATCATCGTTTTTGAGAATTAACTCTGTGATATCGGTTTGAGAGATCGCCCCTAGCAAGTCCTGGAGTTCTTGGAAATTTATAGACACAAAATATACAACCGTAATTCTAGTAATATTTTCAAATCTCTCTTAGATAGCTATTGCTTTCCATCGAAGAGAGCCTATTTTTGATTCAAACAAAGCAAAAATCAAAGATTAATTTTCTCTACCCAAATAAGAGCCATCGCGAGTATCGACCTTGATCTTTTCACCGATTGAAATAAACAAAGGCACCATGACCTGCGCTCCAGTTTCTACGGTGGCGGGTTTAGTTCCTCCTGTAGCAGTATCTCCTTTAACTCCTGGATCGGTATCGGTAATTTCTAAAACCACAGAAGTAGGCAGTTCGATCTCCAGAACTTTTTCATCCCAGAAAATAACATTAACTTCCATTTCTTCTTTGAGAAAATTGGTACGATCTCCCAAATTGTCTTCATTGAGACGAGTCTCTTCGTAAGTCTCCATATCCATAAAGACGTATTCATCACCATCTTTGTAGGTATGCTGCATGGTGCGCTTTTCTAAATTGGCTTGGGGTACAGTTTCTCCAGCGCGGAAGGTTTTTTCTACGGTATTACCTGTCTGTACGTTTTTCAGTTTGGTTCTAACAAAAGCAGATCCTTTGCCTGGTTTGACGTGCAGAAACTCTACTACCCGCCAGACAGATCCATCAAGCTCGACAGTAACCCCTGTGCGAAAGTCATTACTAGAAATCATGAAGCTAAAAATATATGCTTAGAAATCGACATTTCATTTTACCTGATGAGGGCTGCACCGAAAAAGAGCCGCCTTTTTCTTCTTGGTTTATACGCTTAATAAGTAAAGAAATGTTGACAAGGTAGATCGAATCCTAAGAACATACTTCTTAGTAGATTTCGTAATTCAAAGCTATGACTGATAGCTAGAGCGATCGCTCATTTGTTTATCCGTTCGCGCTGCGCTCAAAAAACAATTTATGAACAAGCAAAAAAATAACCATATATTAAAACGATGCCATCCTCGGTTGGTAGATCGCATTTTACCGTCAATTTTTGCCTTAATAATTTTGGCTGCTGGTATTTTGGGCTGGCAACCTCAAGCATTTGCTATTTTGGCTCAAGGAGATGCAGTGACCGATCCCAAAGCGATTCTTCAATATTCTTTACCTATAGATAATGATTCTGTCAGAAAACTTCAAAAAAGTTTAGAAGATATTTCCA
>NZ_JBZNBU010000215.1:0-5307 GCF_058530065.1 Waterburya sp.
ATTTAGAAAGTCACGGTATCGAACTCAATCCCGAAACCGATGAATGGGAGCGAGTAGTTTTAACAATTCCCCCTAGCAGTCGGGAACAGCTTTGGGAAGAATTTAAAATATCGATTATGTGGATTCCTATTTTGCCCGATGTCGTTTCTTTAATTGATAACTCGATTAAATGCGATGGCGGAGAAGAAGGCGCTTGTTTAGATGTAGGCATTGATGTGGCTTTTTTAGCGATCGAAGTTATTCCTATTACTAAAATTGTTAAAGCCCCAGCTAAAGCAATAGTAGGAGTTTTTCGGAGTATTGGCGAATTAACTAAAAAACTTCCCCTCAGTAAAATTATTGACAGTTTGAAAAAAAGGGATATGGGAGCTATCGGGGATTGGTTTAAACGCCATCCCGATCGCTTGAAAAAAATTGGCGAAAATGTTCGCCGAAACGATTTTGCTCTAATGTTTCCCTGTCTGTATTCTTCTAAGTCAACTTTACAGGTTAATTCTTTAGCTAGTGGAGAACTAAGTACGCCTACTTCAATAATTAATTCAAGTAGTCCTTTTTCCACCACTACCATTAGTATCGCCTTAGCTCCAGATTTAAGTTTAGATTTAAAGGACTTTATTGATGGTCAATATAACCAAATACAAGCCAATAAATACAATGAATTTATTGGAGAATTGCGAAGATTATTTATCGAAAATCGCGATCGCCCACCCACAGAACCACTTTTTTATTATATAGAAATAAAAAGCAATTATAAAGATGCGATCGCTGCCATTAGAAAAAGCGATCTTTACCTAGTTGGGGCTGGGCCAAATATGCAGGATATAGATATTTTAGAAGAAGGATTAGATTTCATTAACGAAAATCGTAACTTTAATAGTGAAAGTCTTAAAACAGGTCTTGAAGAACTGCACAAGAAAAAACTTCAAAAGCTAAAAAACAAGAGATACGTTATTGGTGATGGCGTGCGTCTGTTTGCTAACTTCATTAGTGAAGCAGTCAGATTTGGCATCATGCGAGAAAGTTTTGCTCGATATTTAGAAGATGGAAGAGTCGGGAATAGAACCACTCTAAATATCAATAGTTATCTAGATTTCGTTCAGGATTGGAAAGATTTATATAGGGCAATCAATAATGCCAACCCAGATGAATCAAATATAGAGAAAAAATTAGTTGGTATCGGCGATGAAAAAACAGAATACAAAGGTGATGGAAGAAAATATGAAACCTATTGTAGGTGTGAAAAAAGTAGTGGCAAATTTAAAAGTATAACTCCTTAGAGTTGTTTACTTTTTTAGTTTGAATCAAGCAACTAATAGTTTCAAATATCACATAAACTCAGAGGAGAAAAACTATGTGTAACCATACTTCCGAAACCATCAAAATTTGTACTCCCATGCCCCTCGATTTATCTGAGGAAGCCTACAGAATAGCCGTAGATGAAAATCCTAACAATCTCATTCCCGATTTCGATCCTGCTATGCTATCTGCCAAACAAGATCGCAAAATTAGACTTGCCTTGGTTAGTAAAAAGAAATGGCAACCAGGTCGAACTTTGCGGATACGCTTTTTAGATGGCGATCCCGTAGTACAAAGAAAAATAGTAGCCTACGCCCAACAGTGGACTGAATTTGCCAACATTAAATTAGACTTTGGTTCAGATCCTAATGCTGAAATCCGTATCTCCTTTAGAGACTCAGGTTCTTGGTCTGCTCTTGGAATCGATGCTCTATCGGAAAGATATAAGGGAGGTAAGGCAACTATGAATTATGGCTGGCTAGATCGCGATTCTTCTGAAGCAGAATACTCTAGGGTGGTGCTTCATGAGTTCGGTCATGCTTTAGGTTGCATTCACGAACATCAACATCCAGAAGCCGATATTCCTTGGGATAGAGAAGCCGTTTACCGCCATTACCAGCGCACTCAAGGTTGGAGTCGGGATGACGTAGATCGTAATGTTTTAAATAAATACGATCGCGATAGTACCCAATTCTCTAGGTTCGATACCACCTCAATCATGATTTATGCCATTCCTAATAGCTTGACTAAAGGAGATTATGAAGTAGGCTGGAATCGATACCTCTCAGAAACAGACAAAAATTTTATCAGACAAGCCTATCCTTCAACTGAGAGGTTAAATGGCGTTTATCAAATTAAATCTAAATACAGTGGTAAATGTTTAGATTTGAATTTAGCTGAAGGAGAAAACACTGTTAATGGTACTAACGTTCACCAGTGGGATTGTCACGGTAGCGACAACCAAAAATGGCTCGTAACTCCTTTAGAGGATAGTAGTTACAAAATCCAATCTAAATATAGCGGTAAATGTTTAGATTTGAGTTTGCCTGGTAGTCCAGAGACAGTTAACGGTACGAATATTCACCAGTGGGATTGCCACGATGGCGACAACCAAAAATGGCTCGTAACTCTTTTAGATGATGGTGGTTATCAAATCAAATCCCAGCATAGCCGTAAATGTTTAGACCTTAATTTAGCTAATGGCGAAAATACAGCTAATGGTACGAATATTCAGCAATGGGATTATCACGGTGGCGATAATCAGCGATGGATTCTTATTCCTAGTACTTAAAAATCTCTAAACAATACAAACTTGCTATAGTTGTTGCTCTACTGTAGTACTACGGATTTGGATTAAAAAATAATAACTCTGTAAATTTAGGCTCTTTACTAGCGATCGCACCTCAGATATCTAAACTAAAGTAATAGGAATATATGCTCACAAGAATAACCAAAGTTGCAGAGGGAGTTATCTCTTTGGTCTGGAGTTAATTGGGGACATTCTGTAGATGTTTATCAAAGGGAAAACTCATAAGATTTAAACCAAGTTGATCGCAATATCATTTCATTTATCAAGCTGTTCAATGTTCAATGTTCAATGTTCAAACACCTGAACTTTTCCCCTGGTATTAAACAAAATTTATTTACAGAATTAATGCCATAACAAGATCGATCGCTATTGCCTTATTTTCTTACTCTTTTACCAATTATGATGATACTCTCTACAGATTTACAATTAAACGTTCGACAAAGAAAACTGTTGTCTATTGCTATTAGTACAACTAACAATCATTTCTATAAAAGCTCTACTCAATATATATGTAGCTCAAATCAAAGCAAATTTTCTCTATTGCCTAGATTGAAACAAATTGCTTAGAAAATAGCAACGAGAATTAAAACCAAAAATTCCCTACTTTATCCCTTTTGAAATTTACTTTACAAACAACTTCGCTAATACGACTGGGACATGAGAGACATCGATCTGACATTTTATCGAGAAACCTTACTTAATACGGGAGATATCTTGCGATCGCGCTACCGTATTGTCCGTCAATTAGGTCATGGTGGTTTTAGTCGTACTTATCTGGCAGAAGACACCAATCGTTTTGACGAACTGTGCGTACTAAAGGAGTTTGCCCCCCAGTTAAAGGGTACGTTTGCTTTGGAGAAAGCCCAAGAGTTATTTGAACGGGAAGCAGGAGTTTTGTACCGCTTGCAGCATCCCCAGATTCCGCAGTTTCGCCAGCTATTTCGCCACAAGAAGGCAGATCGGGATTTATTGTTTTTAGTGCAAGACTATATTGAAGGGGAAAACTACCATGTCTTATTAAATCAGCGTTTGACAGAGGAACGTAAGTTTAGCGAAGAGGAAGTAAAACAGCTATTAGTAAGAGTTTTGCCGATCTTAGAATATATTCATTCAATGGGAGTGATTCACCGCGATATTTCCCCCGATAACTTAATTTTACGAGAGTCAGACGAACTACCAGCCTTGATTGACTTTGGCTGTATTAAAGAAGTCGAGTTAAAAACTCAGCAGGAATTAAAAACAGATAACACCCCTATTTCTCTGACAGGTACGGCATTAGGTAAGACTGGTTATGCCCCACCAGAACAGGTAGAACGAGGTATTGTCTATGCCCACAGCGATCTTTATGCCTTGGCTGCGACGGCGGTAGTGTTACTAACGGGGAAAGAACCCCTACAGTTAATCGATCGCCACGACTATCGTTGGCATTGGCGATCGCAGGTTAGTATCAATCCCAAGCTGGAATGGATCTTGAGTACTATGTTATCTCCCCATCCAGGCGATCGCTTTGGTAGTGCTGCGGAGGTGTTAAAAACCCTTGAAGATATTGCCGTCATTACTAAGTTTTCTACTGGTGTTAGGGATTTAAAACAATTACCCGCTAAATCGAAGCAAGAGAAGGTAATCAATTGGAGTTCTAAGTCTCTATTTTTAGTTCCCTTTACGGCGATCTTAATTTTGGGAGGATATTTATGTCTGAAGGTAGCAAATATAAAAACTAGTAAACCCCTAGTAAACAATTCCGTTAAGGTAGACAGCCAGCTAGAAACTAGATTTAGCCTCGGTGAAAAGATTTTAATTCCTCAAACTACTACTCCCGCAAAGGAGATGGGAGTGGCAGCCATAAGTAGAGGTGAGTATCAAAATGCGGTAGATTTATTTTCCACTTCTTTAAACACCGATCCTAACGATCCCGAAGCTTTAATCTATCTCAATAACGCCCGTATCGGTAAGGAAAAATCCTATAGCATTGCCGTATCTATTCCCATCGGTAGCGATGCCAATGCAGCTAAAGAAATTCTACGCGGAGTGGCACAGGCACAAAATAGTATTAATGAAGCGGGAGGAATTAATAATATTCCCTTGCAGGTAGGAATTATCAACGACGACAACGATCCTGAAACCGCCAGACAAGTGGCACAAAACCTCGGCAAAGACAAAAACGTCTTAGGGGTAGTGGGACATTACGCCAGCGATGTCACTTTAGCCACCGCACCCGTTTACGATGCCAACAAACTAGTAACCATTTCCCCTATTAGTACTTCTATAGAATTGAGCGATCGCAGCCCCTATGTCTTTCGTACCGTACCTAGTGATTATCTGGCTGCTAGGGGATTAGCGGACTATATGCTGTCGAGTTTACAGCAACAAAAGGTAGCTGTTTTCTATAACTCCGAAAGTAACTACAGCCAATCATTGCGCTCGGAATTTACCGCAGCAGTTCATTTGGGAGGCGGTGAAGTAGTCAGCAGTTTCGATCTGGCAGATCCTAATTTTAGTGCCAAAGATGCGTTCGAGGAAGCAACAGCCAAAGGCGCACAAACCCTGATGCTGGCTTCTAGTACTAGTACTCTCGATCGAGCTTTACAGGTAGTCCAAGTCAACCGTCAACGTCTCAGCATTTTGGGGGGCGATGATGTCTATACCCCTAAAACCTTACAAATAGCAGGAGAAGCGGGAAAAAACATGGTTATTGCTATTCC
>NZ_JBZNBU010000216.1:0-12019 GCF_058530065.1 Waterburya sp.
TATAGTCGTTCTAATTAATTTCCGTACTATCTCAGTAATTTGTTCGGGGGATTAGGGATTAGGGGTTAGGGATTAGGGAGCAATAATTAGTACATATTTTCGTATGGTTCTTATTAGGAATGACTATATATCTGGAGAATATTGGTCGCTAAATTTTATTACTGGTTCGGTTTTAGGGCAACAAATTCTGTTTTTAATTGCTATTTGTGCTGCTATGGTTTTATTCATTGGCTATCGTACCAAGGTAGCTACTATTGTTTGTTGGGTAATGCTGCTTTCCTTGCACAATCGCAATCTAAGTTTGGTTAATGGTAGTGAAGATATTATAAGGATAATTGCTTTTTGGGCGATGTTTTTGCCTTTAGGGGCTTATTATTCTAGCGATCGCGCTTTGGATACCAATCATAAACCGTTACCTCACAGAATTATTTCTGGGGGAATGATTGGTTTTATTATTCAAATAGTTATAATTTGCTTGTTCGATCTCGATCAACTTGACTCAACGGCTTTATTGTTAATTTTATTAGCTTTTATTCCTAGTTATATCTGGAATCTTGTATCAAAGAAAACTTGTAGTAAAGCCATTGCAGGATTAATTATTAACTACGATCGCGACTGTGGTTTTTGTAAAAAGATTGTTTGCTTTCTCCATACTTTTTTAATTTTACCTGGGGTAACTATTAGAGAAGCACAGGAAAATCTGAGTATCTGTGCGGATATGGAAAAATATAATTCTTGGGTCATTGAAGACTATCGAGGCGATCGGTATTATAAATGGTATGGCATTGTTTATATTGTGAGTATTTCGCCGATTTTATTCTGGCTCGCACCAATTTTACGCTACAAACCTTTAATGCAATTGGGAAATAATATCTATGAATTTATCGCTAATAATCGTCGTTTGATGGGTAACTTTACTAAGCCTTTCTTATTTCGTCCTCAAAATATTAAACCTTCAATACTTACTAATAGTTTGGCTCAGTTCTGCTTGGCTCTGATTTTATTTAAAAATATCGCAATAGCTTATCCTAATTTACCTCAAGCAGAAACAATTAATTCCTTACTAAGAATTGTCAGATTAGATAGTTAGAAGATTATTTATGAATGAAAAAGAAAGCAAGCAAAATTTAAAAATCGCTTTTGTTGTCGGTAGATTTCCCGTTTTGTCCGAGGCTTTTATCTTAAATCAAATTGCAGGATTGCTTGATCGAGGACATCAGGTAGATATTTATGCCCTAGAAGGCTATTCGGAAGAAACTAAAGTACATCCTATAGTCGAAAAACATAACTTGCTAGAGCGATCGCATTATGTCCCCGATATTCCCGATCGCTTTATTTGGCGATTCTTAAAAGCTTTAAAATTGCTAATAACTCAAGGTTGGAAAAATCCCCTAGCAATTATCAAATCTCTCAACTATTTTCGCTATGGCAAACAGGCTTTATCCCTGCGATTATTCTATAGCGCGATCGCCTTTTTAGACACAATAAAATACGATATCGTTCACTGTCAGTTTGGTATCTATGCTATGCAGGGGAAATACCCTGAAGATGCGGGGGTATTAAAGATTCGTTCTCTAGGTTTGTTGCAGGGTAAACTAATTGTCGGCTTTCGGGGTTGGGATATTAGCTGGTATCTCAAACAACAGGGAGAAAGTGTTTATCAGGAGTTGTTTCCCAATGCAGATTTCTTTGTAACTAATTGCAACTTTTTCCGCGACCGCGCTATTAAAATCGGTTGCCCAGAAAGTAAAATTACCGTAGTAGGATCGGGCATTGACTGTCAAAAATTTCAATTCCAACCCCGCTACTTTCCCCAAGATGGTATCGTACGCCTAGTAACTACAGGGCGTTTGGTAGAAAAAAAGGGGATTGAATACGGTATTCGCGCAGTAGCAAAAGCGATCGAGCAATATCCCGATATAGAATACAACATCATCGGCGATGGTTATCTAAAAGATGGTTTGCAGCAACTGATCGTAGAATTAGATCTCGAAAACCAAGTCAAACTCATGGGTTGGCGACAACAAACAGAAATCATTGAGATCCTTAACAATTCTCATATCTTCCTCGCCCCCTGCGTCACCGCAAAAGATGGCAATCAAGACGCACCAGTCAACACCCTTAAAGAAGCAATGGCAATGGGTTTACCCGTCATCTCTACCTATCATGGTGGCATTCCCGAACTAGTTGGCGATGGTAGATCTGGTTATTTAGTAGCCGAAAGAGATAGCAATGCGATTACTGAAAAGCTGCAATATTTAATCGATAATCCCCATTTATGGCAATCTTTGGGTAAATACGGTCGAGAATTCGTCGAACTCCATTATGACATCGAACCCTTAAACAATTTATTAGTAGATGTTTATCGACAAGCTTAAAATGTTAGAAAATTGCCATGTTAACTATTATTTTTTGTTAGCCTAATCCTAAAACTATTAAGGTCGTGACTAATTCAGAATATATAGAAGCATATTATGTCGATCCAGAAAATGGTAGCGATCGCAATCCTGGGACATTTGATCGCCCTTTTCGTTCGATTCAACAAGGAATTGATGTAGCGGGAGAAAATACTAACGATAGTAATCAAGTATATCTTAAAGGCGGTGTTTATAATCTAGAGCGTCCCCTTGAAATTAATCGTCACAATGGAGATCCCGATGCTTTTTTAACCATTGAGGCTTTACCAGGGGAAAATGTAATTCTCGATGGTAGTCAAATTACTTGGCAATCTAGCTTAATTGATATTAGCAATGTACGGCGAGTTAATATTATTGGGTTGAAAATTCGCAACTCTCCCAGTCATGGAATTGAAGTCGTCAATGGTCAAGACATTAATCTTGTTAATAATACGATTCACCACACTCAAGGAATGGGGATTCGAGTGCGGGGCTATACAGGGCAAAATTTGCAATACGAAGCCGATAGCACTATTCAAAGTTCTGATATCGTTATTGAAGGTAATGGCGTTTATTTTACTAACCTCAGTAACAGTGGTGATAATAAAGGTGTGAATAACTGGGGGGCGGGGATTCAGGCTTGGAATGCTGAAGATATTGTTATTGTAAATAATACCGTTGGTAGCAATTACGGCGAAGGTATTGGTTTGACTTTAGTTGAGGATGGAGTAGTTGCCAATAATGTTGTTTATGATAGCTATAGCGCGCAAATTTATTTAGATAGTGTTACTGAAAGCCTAGTCGAAAATAACTTAGTTTATAGTACGGGCGATCGCCGTTTTGATCGCGATAATTTACCCGCCAATGGTATCGCTTTAGCCAACGAAATTCACAACATTGTCGAACCAGAAAGGTTTTATTTAAACGAAAATTTAATTCAACGCAACATCATAGTGGGTGCAGATTCGGGAGTTATTTATGGCACTTGGGCGGGTACTCATCAGGATGAATTTACTAATAATCCTCAAGGCTTAAAGAATACTACTATTACCCACAACACCGTTTATGATTCCGAATCTTATAGTATTAATTTTTATGCCGATCTTAACAATGAGAATGCAACTATCTCTCATAATATTTTCTACCAAGAATCAGAAGGGGATCTCAGTCAGATCGATCGCCTGACGGGGTTTAATTTTCAACGCAATCTTTGGTTTGGTGGAGAAGCGGGAGACGCTACAAGCACTCGCGATATTACCGCCGATCCTTTGTTTGTAAATCCTGGGGGAAGAACGGCTGAAGATTATCAGCTACAGGCAAATTCACCCGCAATCGACATTATATCGGGAGATCGTAATTATTGGGTAACAGATAATTTGGGGGATTTAGGTGCTTTGGAATACGGGGAAATTTCCTTTGAACCAGGAGATATTGTTTAATTGAGAATTAATAATAAATAATCAACAGTTAATAATCAATGAGTGTTGTTGAAGATACAAAAAATAAGCTCATACAAAGCGATCGATTTACTATCTTTGCTAACTGTTATTGTTTGGCTTTGTGGTTGGAGATGGCAGAAAACTGGGAGAATCCTGGGGCTACTTCGATCGCGTTGCTTTTATTACTGCTGACGACGATCGAGATTAATTTAATTAAATTTTGCGGTTTTGTAGTTTATACAACCGCTTATTTTTTAGTTTTTCATTTCCCCGATGTTGCCAATCACGTTAATCTAATTATTTTTGCTAATTTAGTAATTCTGATTACAGCAGTCTATTATTGGCTGTATCGCGATCGCTTTTCTAACCCCAGTGACTTAAATAGAACTTTAGCTTCTCCTTTGCGGATATCATTGGTTGCGGTTTATTTTTGGGCGGGTTTTCACAAATTAAATACTGATTTTCTCAATCCCTATTTTTCCTGTTCTAATTCCATGTTTCTCGGCATAGTTGAAATGCTGACTTCCACATTATTCGGTATTCCAACGTGGCTAATTTTAGGATTGGTGACTGGTATTTTTGTTAAAAGTATTATTAGTGATGGTGTAATTAATTTTCTTAAAACTAATAGCAAGCAAATCATTATCTATTTAGCTGGCTTAGGAGGATTATTATTAATAGCTACTGCGGGGATATTCTACTTACAACTAACCAATAAAATTTTTCCTTTATTCGTTATAGTCACTTCTATTTTTGTTTTAGCTTGGGAACTAATTGGTGGAGTGGTGATGCTATTTCCAGGTTGGCAAATGGCTATGTTTGCCCTATCTATATTCATGCACTTAGTTTTAGCTCCGATTGGCTTTGTTGATTTTGGCTCTCTAGCTTTTGCTCTCTGGTTGACTTTTATTCCCGATAATTATTATCAATATTTGCAACAAACAATACCTTTACCTATAGTTAAAATAAAAATCAAAACAATTTGGTTATACCTAATAATCAATATAATTAATGGCTTAATTTCTGCACTATTTTATTTAACTAATATTACCTTTAACATCAAAGCAATTTCGGGAATACTATTGATAACTTCCATATTAATCTTTCTGACACCTGTTGTAAAAGAATTAATTTCTCGACCTCAAGAATGGCAAGGAGTAAAAGTTATCGATACCAAGCTTCCTTGGCTAACCTATAGTGCGATCGCAATTATAACTTTCTATGCTGCCACATCCTATCTAGGATTGCGAACGGCGGGAAATTTCTCGATGTTTAGTAACCTCAGAACTGAAGGGGTAACTAGTAATCACTTACTCTTAAGTAGTAATCCTCTAAAGATTTGGAACTACCAAGAAGATACGGTAAAAGTAATCGAAATAGACGACAAAAAAGCAGAGATCGGACATAAATATCGACCCCTAAAAGACCATTATTTACCTGTAGTGGAATTCAAAAAACTAATCTATCAATGGACAAAAGCTGACTACACAGTTCCTCTAGTCTTTGAATATCGCGATCGCCTTTATCAGACTAATAATATTGTCAGCGATCCTACTTGGCAGACTCATAAACGAACTTGGGAAATGAAATTATTTGACTTTCGTATTATTCAACCTGATAATGGTGAACCAAATTATTGTCGTTGGTAGTCAAGTCAATACTCTTTTGTTATTACTATCTTCAAGTTAATCCTAGTAAAAACCAAATATAGCAATTTTTATCAACATTTATAATTTCATAATTTCACCCAAAATTCTGACTAATTTAGGCTAGTTATCTATTTCTGACATAGAACTAATTTTCTATTTTTTCCAAAATGAGAATTGCTGTTATCTGTAGTTTAGACTAATGAAAAAGCGAGAAAAGGAAACAAAAAACTGTCGGTTCGCGATGATTACTAGTTCGCTCTCTCGAACGCTAACTTCTTTCCCTCACAAGTTTCTCAGGGTTATTCTCTAATATAGACTCGAACGACCCAATACCAAAGCAATTTAAATGTATTTAGAGTTGCTCGAAACTTTTAGTAGATTTCAACAGGTAAATAAGATGGTATCTACAGAACGGGACAATTGCAGAAAAGTTGGAATTTTAATCGAAAATCAATTTGAAGATTTTTTATTTCAAGTTCCTTATCAAGCCCTTCAGAAAGCAGGAGCTAAAGTCAGTATAATCGGTTCTCGGATGAACGAAGAATATCACGGCAAACGAGGCAAAGTTATCTGTAAACCAGATTATACTGCTACCGAAATTCGGGCTGATGATTTTGACGGGTTCGTAATTCCTGTCGGCAATATTCGAGCTAATCCTTTTGTCGTCAGTGCAATCGCCTCCGCAATGGCTCAAAAAAAAGCAATCGCTGTTGTCGGTTATGGGATACAGGTTTTAATTGACACCGATTGTTTAAAAGGCAAGAGAGTTACGGGTTTAGAATCGCTACGCAAAGATATCGAAAATGCAGGGGCAGATTATCTCGGCGGACCGGTAATAGCAGATGGGAACTTGATTACCGCCAGGCGACCAAGCGACATTGCTATTATGACTAACTGTCTGATTAGATATCTCGATTTAGAAATTAAAGAAGAAACTCCTGCCGACCATCAGGTTCATACCTTTGATTGGTGGAGAATAGCTGAAGCTTGGGGTGGTTCTAGCAGAAAAGAAATTGTTGACGCTCTTAATACGGCAATTATCGGCGAACGCTATACCTTAGAAGCTTTCAAACAGTACAGCTATCGTGCTAGAGATGAAAAGCTACAGAATCTCCTCAAAGAAATCAGCACCGTTAAACAAAATCACGTTCGACTATTAGAAACTCGTCTTGAAAATGCCTTTGACGAACGAGTTAGTTGGCAAGCAATAGGTAGTGAAGCTTATGGTGCTTTACATGGCTGCTTGCAATCGAGTGATGAACTGTCAATTTTAGGCCGTGCTTTAGGCGATATTCAAACAGGAGTAATTGACACTTACCATCTATGCCAACAATTGACAGATCCGATAACTGTCGCTATTTTTGACGAAATTAAACGAGATTTGTGTCAGTACGAACAAAGATTAGCCGAGTTTTATCGTTCTGTTGCTGGAGATAAAGTACAGCCTCCGATACCTACTACTATTGCTGCGGTTAATTAGAACTCAAACTTAACTGCATTGTAATGTAATTATTACGAGGAATAAATTATGACATTACCAAAGCCACTTCACGGAATTGACCTCATTGATTGCGCTCAAGCTAATGCTAAATCTGGTTTATCTGTTGCCGTACGACAATGTGGCTACGGCAACAATATCAAAGCTTTTCAAAATGAATTGCAAAGAGCCAGTAGTGAGATTGGTATTCACATTGGCAGTTTAAACGAGCTTATTTTAGATGCTCATAAGATCGAGCGAGAAAAAGAATTTGCCCCCGACAGTTTGGGTCGAATTTGATTGTCAATTAACTCTCACTAGTTTTTCAAATAGTTTGCTTAATCTATTCTAGTTTTTGATATCTAATAATCATGGTTGTGGAAAAATTTAAGTACCTAAGCAGAATTAGTTACACATTTGGGAGACGGTGAGACTAGGAGACTAGGAGATATTATCCCGCGAAGACGGGACTAGGAGACGGGGGGATTAGGTGCTACTACCTACTACCTGCTACCTATCCTTCACTAGTCAATTAATTTGGCACGACTATTTATAATATTACTTGGGACATTTTTATTCATAAATTACTACTCCCACAAATCAATCTAATGCCCAAACTAATTACTCGCCAACAAATAAGTGCTATTCCCATTACCGAGTCTAATTTTCAACCTTATGGGCAATTAATTACCGCTTCTATCGATGGGAAAATATTCGATGAAACCGATGCGAGATTAAACCTGAATAATGGTATTCCTCGCTTTTATATTATGCGCCTACACCATCGAGGGAGAGTATTTAATAAAATTACCCGTCATGAATTGTGTACTCAATGTTTGGGTTCTCTCAACGGCAAGGAATGGTTTATGGGAGTATGTCCCCCTTCAACTAAAATCGAACCAGAAATAGAACGCTTGCAGGTATTTCGCATACCAGGAAATTGTTTTATTAAAATGGAGGTTGGAACTTGGCACGCTGGACCTTATTTCGATAGTGAAGTTGTTGATTTTTATAATTTAGAACTTAGCGATACGAACATAAATGACCATTTTACCCACAATTTTTCTACCAAACAAAATTTAGAATTTGAAATCGTAGATTAATTAATTAATCTAATTGCTATAAAAAAAAATTATGAACGATTGGGCGATCGCAACCTATGGTTTGACCAAACGATTTGAAGGACACATTGCCGTTAATGATATCGATTTAAGAATTAAAAGTGGTGAGGTTTTTGGTTTAATTGGCCCCAATGGTGCGGGGAAAACGACTTTAATTAGAATGCTAGCTGCTGCCGAACAACCCACTAAAGGGGAAATTTATATTAATGGCGATCGCTTGTTACAAGATGATTCTAATCCAGTTTTAAAGAAGCGTTTGGGCTATCTCCCCGATGATTTTCCTCTCTATGACGACTTGGTAGTCTGGGATTATCTGGAATATTTTGCTCGCTTGTATAATATTAAACCCTCAATACGCCGTCGCAGGTTGTACGAAGTTTTAGAACTAGTTCAATTAGAAAACAAGCGCAAAAGTGTCATTTCCACCCTCTCAAGAGGCATGAAACAACGGCTCAGTCTAGCCAGAACTATTATTCACGAACCGATTTTACTACTCCTAGACGAACCAGTATCGGGGTTAGATCCCCTCGCCAGGCAGCAATTCCGTCAAATTATTAAAGTTTTACAGGAAGCGGGAATGACGATTCTAATTTCTTCCCATGTTTTGAGCGATTTGGCAGAACTCTGTACCTCAGTGGGCATCATGGAATTAGGCTTTTTAGTCGAAAGTGCTTCTCTCAAAGAACTATATCAACGTCTTGCTCGTCAACAAATTATTATCAGCACTTTGGGTAAGATGGAGATATTGCAGCAAACCCTCAGAAAAAATTCTTTTGTCGATACCTGGGAGGCGATACCCAAAAGCAATCGTCTCAAAGTCAATTTTACGGGAGAAGAATCCGACTGTGCCGACTTGTTGCGATCGCTCGTTCTCGCCGATATTCCCCTGACCGAATTTCACCCTACCCAAGAAGATTTAGAAACCATATTTTTGAAATTAGGACACCAGCAAGCGTCTTAATCGGGGGCAAATATTAATATTTTTCAGTCAATTATCTAAATAATCATGAAACAAAATATTCAAGTGTTTCAAGAATCTAGTTCTTTGTGGGAGAAGTTTCTTAACTTAAATCCCCAACTATTTCGCGAAATTAAAGGCAAACTCAAAACCAGAAATGTAATTATTGCTGCTGCTGTTTCTGTAATTGCTCAATTTTTTACTACTGTTCTTTTTCTGGCAAATTTACCCCAACCAGATCCAGATAAATTATTAAAAGTTCAATATGGACGATATGCCCTGGGCAATAGCAGTAGCAGTTCGGCATATGCTCAAGATATGTTGGGTAACTGGATAATTAACTGGCAGTTGTTATGGCTGGATATCTTCATTACCCTAAGTATAATTAGCATTTTTGCTCTAGCAATTATTGGGACTTATATGCTGGTTGCCGATAGCGTCAAGGAAGAAGAACGAGGTACTTTAAACTTTATTCGTCTTTCCCCTCAGTCGGCAACGACAGTCTTGTTAGGCAAAATTCTTGGAGTGCCAATTTTACTTTACACGGCAATTTTACTCCTATTACCTTTACACTTAGCTTCGGGCTTGGGGGCGCATATTCCCTTAACCATGATTCTGGGGTTCTATGGGATAACAATAGCTGGTTGTGCTTTTTGCTATAGTTTGGCAATGCTGTGGAGTTTGGCTGGTGTCAATTTTTCGGGCTTAAAACCCTGGCTGGCTAGTGGCGCGATTGGATTTATTTTCTTTATCCTTACGGCAGCAACATTCAATAAAAATTTAATTAGTAATGGTACTTGGGATTGGTTGTTACTATTCAATCCTTTGTTGGTTTTAACCAATCTAGTAGAAAAAACATCTTTGCCCCTCAACAAAGTCGATCTTGTTTCTGCGGATAATTTGGGAGAATTACTATTTTACGGACAAGCCTTGTGGACTAAAGCCAGTGTCGGCATGGCTTTTATTTTATTTAATTTTACTGTTTGGACTTATTGGTGTTGGTCGGTATTAAAACGTCGCTTTCATAACCCAACCAATACATTAATTAGTAAAACTCAAAGTTATTGGCTGACTGGTTGGTTTGTTGTCTTTAGTTTGGGCTTCACTCTGCAAAACGATCGCCCTTACTCCATAACGGACAATTTTATTTTCTTGCAAATGTGTCTTTGTCTGTTGGGTTTATTCTTAATCGCAGCTTTAAGCCCCCAACGTCAGGCTTTGTACGATTGGGCGCGCTATCGCCATCAAACCAATGGCAACATACTTTGGAAAGAACTGATCTTTGGGGAAAATAGCCCTTCTGGGGTGGCTGTAGCAATTAATATGGCGATCGCCGTTACCTACATTACCCCTTCTATCTTTTTGATTCTAGATGAAGGCGATCGCTTTTTCTTCTGGGGATTTTTGCTTAGTGCCTCGACACTGGTAATTTATGCTTTAGTGGCACAAATGTTCTTAACTCTAAAAACTCGCAAGCGATCGATTTGGTCGGCAGTTAGTGTTATTAGCCTAATTATCGTTCCTCCTCTCTGTTTGGGTTTTGCCGATATCGATCCCAGCGATCGCGCTTTGCCTTGGCTGTTTAGTTTTCTGCCCACTGTGGCTACGGAATATGCCACTCTATCTACGGTAATGGTGGCAATCTTAGGTCACATGGCGATTATCTCCGCCCTCAGTTTCCGAATGACGCGACAATTAAAACAAGCGGGCAGATCTGAAACGAAAATGTTGGATAGTTCTAAGTAACAAATTAATAGATAGTCAATTTATTAAGGGCGATCGCATAGTGCGATCGCCCTTTTATTTATGGAACTTATAAAAAAAAATTATTAATAACCGTGAAATTCTCTATAATTCACTATTAAATACTTAATATAATTTAATTACCCACTCACTGTGTCCAAACTGTATCTTATCTTCCCTCTTTCTCTATGTACTCTTTGCTTGGCTGATAACAAGATCGCGAACGCGCAGATCGTTCCAGATAATACTGTGGGCAGTCAGGTAAGTGAAAATGGAAATTTAACCGAAATTACGGGAGGAAGCATCAGGGGAAATAATCTGTTTCATAGTTTCCAAGATTTTTCCGTACTGACTGGCAGAGAAGCCCGTTTTGATAACGCTACAGATATTAGTAATATTTTTTCGCGGGTTACAGGAGGTAATATATCCAATATCAATGGCACGATTGGGGCAAACGGTAGTGCCAATTTGTTTTTAATTAACCCCGCAGGAATTATTTTTGGGGAAAATGCGCGGTTAGATATTGGCGGTTCGTTTTTAGGTAGTACTAGTAATAGTATTTTATTCCCCGATGGAGTGGAATTTGCTGCTGACGATTTGCAAGCAAACCCTGTATTAACAGTCAATGCCCCCATTGGTTTGGGTTTTCGAGATAATGCTGGAGAGATTGTGAATAATTCTCTAGCTGATGACGGTAGGGGTTTATCAGTAAGTTCGGGTAACAGCCTCAGTTTGCTTGGGGGAAATGTCACTTTTAATGGCGGTAGAGTAACCGCCCCCGCAGGAACAATTAATTTAGGTGGTTTGTCCGCAGCAGGAGAAATTGCTATTGATAGGGAAAGTAATTTTAGTTTTGCCGAAGGAATAGCAAGATCTGACGTATCATTTGCCGATGGGGCGACAGTCGATGTAACGGCGGGTGGAGGTGGCTTAATTGCCGTCAATGCCAATAATTTAGAGTTAACAGGAGCAAGTTTATTCCTAGCCAATATCGGTGAAGATTTGGGTGCTGAAAACGCCGTAGCGGGGACAATCGAACTAAATACAATTAATATCTCTGCTGATGGTGCGTCGTTAATTCAAGCAGATAATTTAGGTACGGGAAGGGCAGGTGCGATCGACATTAATACTGATACTCTCAACTTTACTAATGGTTCGGCAATTACTGCTACTACTTTCGGGCAAGGAGATGCGGGAAATATTAATGTTACCGCCAGAGATATTACCATCGACCAA
>NZ_JBZNBU010000217.1:0-5869 GCF_058530065.1 Waterburya sp.
CTATGTTCATATGGGCAAAAGTCGGAAAGACTAAAGATATTCGGGAGCTGGATGCGGGGAAACTCGCACGTCCAGATCTAACAGAGAGGGGCGAAGCGTAATAGCTTCCCTCGACTCTACTCATAATTCATCTTCAACATAATGTAACGTTGAAATTAGACTATAAATCCTAAAGGGTTAAATTATGGTTACAGAAAAGGAAAAGGCGATGCCTTCGGCTAGCTTCGCAATCGCAGGACAGCTTTATAATGCTTCAGATCCTATACTCGTAAAAGAACGAGATGATGCCCACCTAATTTGTCACCAATATAACTCCTCTAGCGATCGCCTTAACCAAAAAGAAATCTTAAATAAATTGCTCGGAAAAGTTGGCAGCAACTGTTTGATTGAAGCTCCTTTTTTCTGCGATTATGGATACAATATTTTCCTAGGAGATAATGTTTATTTCAACTTCAATTGCACCATCCTAGATTGTGCGCCCGTGTATATCGGCAATGGAGTTAAATTAGCTCCAGGAGTTCAGCTTTATACAGCAGGTCATCCTATCGATCCGAGCGATCGCGCTTTGGGTTTGGAATTTGCCACCAGTATTAGAATTGAAGATAATGTCTGGGTTGGTGGTGGTAGCATTCTACTGCCTGGAGTATCCGTTGGCGAAAATACGGTAATAGGTGCAGGAAGTGTAATTACTAAGTCTATTCCTTCTAATGTTGTTGCGGTAGGCAATCCTTGTCGAATAATTAAGAAAATTCCTCTATCTTCTTGAGAAATTAAACATAAATTTCAGTAATAGAGGAGAAAAATAAAACCCCAAGATGCGATCGCTATTCAGCTTTTCAAAGATCGGCAACAATTCTACCTTTGGTATCGATCGCATACTCTCGATCTCCTTTTTTAACCGTAGCCATACTATTATTAAAAGATTTGGCAGTATCAAATTGAGGTTTGATCGCAATTTTGCCCGTGCGATCGATGTAACCCCATCGATCGTTTATGGCGATCGCTGCTAAACCTTCAGAAAAGTATCCAGCATTATCAAATTGAGGCTCGATCGCAATATCTCCTTTGCCATTGGCAAAACCCCATTTACCATTGACATTAATGGCAATTAAGCCATCGCGAATCAAATAGTTATAATCTCCTAACTCAGTAGGTCGAGGGTTTTCTTGAATTGAATTATTATCTACCTCAATTCCTACGAAACTACGACAAAAATTGTCGATTTTTTCCCTCGCCCCCCAATTATGATGTCGAGATTTAAACAGCAATTTTCCTTGACGGTTGATGACACAAAAGTAATTACTATATTTACCCGATACGGTCAAAACCACCACATCATCGAGCGATAAATCTTGTGGATTGGGTTTAGTATTGGCTGTATTCTCTGTCGCCAATGAAACAGTTGGTGGTGCAAAACTATCGCTGTCTTGGCGCAAAACTACCCCATCACGGTAGCCTATAATCCGATCTTCTGCCAACGGTACGACTAAATTTCCTTTTAAGTCGATAATTCCTTGTTTATTGTCTTCGATCGCGATCGAATAGCCTGATTCTAAATCAATGTTGTGTCCGCTACTAATAATTCTTGCATAATCTGAAGCCCTAAATTCTTTTGTTTGCAGATTCAATAAACCCCCACGCCCGTTTTGGGAGGCAATCAAATATTTATCTGCTATTAACCTATTCTCACCAAGAGATAGGTTGGCACTAGGATCGAGATCGAATTGGGCGGGAACAATCACTTTTCCCATTAGATCGATAACTCCTTCTTTTCGCTGTTGAGTAAAAAGTGCGTAACCGCGATCGAGTAGAGAACTATCAATTTCCGTCCCGTTAATTGGTATAAAAGTATTATCTTCGATCTTTAGAATTCCCCATTTAGCAGCCCTAGTAGCGATCGCATACTCTTGGGTATTGGGATTAGATTCGATTGTGTCGTATTCGATGGAAACAACTTTTTTACCTGTATTAATATCTAAAATACCTTGCTTGTTGTTTTTGGTAACAATCACATATTTTAGTTCTGTAGGGTAAAAATTATTTAACAGCAGACGAGTCTTATTTCCTTCTTTAACCAGAGACACCACCCCATCTTTAATTGGCTTGAGATTCTTGACTCGATGGTTAGCAGTATAGTAGGCATATCGGTCGGGCGATAGTAATTCAACCTCATCATATTCTAAAGGTGTAAAGCGATCGGTTTTAGGATCGTAGATTCCTCTTTGACCGTCTTGAGTAACGATGCCATAGTCATTTTGAGTATCGAGATAATCAAGGCGATCGTAGGCTGGAGGAATTAGAATATGCCCATAATCAAAATCAATTATGCCTTTTTTGCCATTTATACCCGTAAAAATAGCGCGATAGTCTAGATTGCGATGGAATTGAACTATCTTATCGTATTTAAAAGGAACAACTATATTACCGCGAACATCGACAATACCTTGTTTGCCATCTTTCTGAGCGTGACCATAGTTAGCGTCTCCAAGAAAAAAAGCAATATGTTCTAATCCAGTCAGTACAATTGCTCGATCGCTAAGATTGTATAAATCGGTAAGATTGTTTTTAGTTCCCAGTAAAAAATCTGAATGATAAAATCTTGTGCCAATGGTGTCATACTCAAAGGGCAGTAAGATCCTGTTTTTTAAGTCAATTGCCCCTTGCAAACCTCGTTGTGTTGCGATCGCATAACCTTGTTGCAGATTTACAGATTCGATTTTGTCATATTGGGCGGGAATTAAAACCTTCCCGCGAGAATCTTTAACTCCTTGAAGTTTGTTTTGGGTGAAAATCTTATATTCTTGGGTTTTTAAAGTCCCATTTTTGCCAGAAGCACTGTTATCGATCGCATTAGCAGCATAACCAATTGGATTAGAACTATTGTGGCAACTGCCTATAGCAAAAATAATTGCAACCGAGGCAACTGTGGCTAGTATTGTTTTATTTTTACGACTATTCACAATCTGAGAGATTTTTCTGGTTGACTGACAAATACGGTGAGAGGTCAATGTTCATTAATAAACTCTTGTATTGATTGCCAGACTCGATCTAGTAAATCAAGACTAGTATTATCAAACCAATGAATTTGCTTATTTTTCCTAAACCAAGTACGCTGTCGTTTGGCAAACTGACGGGTATGAGTCACAATAAGAGCGATCGCATCGTCTAAATTTATTTCCCCTGCTAAATACTGTTTAATTTCGCCATAGCCTAAAGTATTTAATAAAGGTAAATCCTTACCATATTTACCACAAAGATATTCCACTTCTTCTACTAAACCCATTTCAATCATTTGTCGAGTACGGCTAGCGATCCGCTCGTCAGATCTAGCAACATCGCAATCCAAACCAATCTGTAAAATAGGATATTTGGGTGGATTTTCTCCTTGCTGCTGGGAAATCGGAACTCCCGTAACATAAAAAACTTCTAACGCTCTCAAAGTTCTAAATTGGTCGTTAACATGAATTTTTTGGGCTGCTAGGGGATCGACTTGGGATAGCCAACTATGAGCTTGGGTTTGTCCGATGGCTGTCAGTTGCGCTCGCAATTCTAGCTGGGGAGATACTCTAGGAATTTTTAATCCCTTAGTAATAGCGTCTAAATATAATCCAGTGCCTCCTACCAACAAAGGTGGCGAATCAAGCTTAATTTCTTTGACTATGGCTTGGGTTTGTTCTTGATAGTCTGCCAGGGTCAAAGTTTCTGTAGGCTGACAAATATCAATTTGATAGTGAGGGATTAATTTTTGCTCTTCTGGAGATGCTTTAGCAGTGCCAATATCAAATTCGCGATATATTTGCCTCGAATCGGCACTGATAATTATGGAATTAAAACGCTGGGCTATTTTTAAAGCCAAACTAGATTTTCCACTGGCAGTTGCACCACAAATAACAATCAACATAGATTCGTTCGTTTTAGACAATCATGTTTTAGATTAAATTACTTTCCCTAGGTATATAAAATAGCTCTGCATAATATTTAGATGCTAAGGTTAAGAATAATTTAATTAGACAATAACATTAAATTAGCTTTTGATTAATTTGAATAAAAATAGCTTATTTATACCCAAACAAGAAATAGGTAACATTGAGGAGGGGCGATCGCAACTAGTAGAATCATTAATTAATCTAGGAATCTTAGCGATCGCTGTAATTGCTTTAGCCTTTTCCCCTATATTTACTAAACTTAGCGAGTTAGAAATTAGTCCCACTGCAACTATTTTCAATCGCCTATGGATTGCAACTATGATTATGGCTGTCTGGCAATTATTTCCACAGCCAGAAAATTCTACTCCGATTCAAAATTCAAAATTTAAGTATCCTTACCAAGCACAAGGCTTATTAATTCTTGCCACTATTACAGCGACTGGTTCTTCTATTCTTTGGGCGGTTTCCTTTACTCAAACCAGTATTGCTAGTTCTACAGTATTGCGGAGTTTGACACCTCTATTTATTAGTGCGGGTGCTTGGTTAATTCTCAAACAAAGATTCAATATTCAATTTATTTGGGGGATGGCAATCTCCGTAATTGGGGGAATTATCATTGGCTGGGGCGACCTACAACTCAGTCAAGAATACCTTCTAGGAGATAGTATTGCTTTGCTGTCCGCTGCTTTACACGGAGTAAATATCTTAACCGTTGGCTATTTGCGCGATCGCGGTTGTGGAGTGAGTCGAGTTTTGTTTTGGCGATGTGGTTTTGGCGCGTTAATTGTTTTTCCTGTGGTCTGGCTGACAGATACCTCAATCTTTCCTGTTTCCCTTCAAGGTTGGCTGGTGATAATTGCTTTGGCAATTGTTTGTCAGACTTTTGGACAGGGCTTACTCGTGTATAGTCTCAAACAATTTTCTGCCAGTTTTGTGGGTATTTTTGCTCTCCTCAAACCGATTTTTACTGCTATTTTGGCTTGGCTTATCTTCCAAGAAACCATCAGTATGACTAGCGGTATTGCCTCAATTTTAATTCTCTGGGGTATTTATCTAGCCAAATCCAGTAGTAAAAACAATTAATAATCACTATCTGCCACGCAGATTCCTTTACACTTGACACCATTAGTAGCAGTACGCAGACAATGGGGGCATAGTACTTTTTCCTCTTCGGCTTTGGGTTTGTTATCTCCATCGGCT
The DNA here is from genome assembly GCF_058530065.1 of Waterburya sp. Taxonomy (NCBI): domain Bacteria; kingdom Bacillati; phylum Cyanobacteriota; class Cyanophyceae; order Pleurocapsales; family Pleurocapsaceae; genus Waterburya; species Waterburya sp. Next base: position 5,127 of record NZ_JBZNBU010000217.1, read on the forward strand.
AGAGATTGGTTTGAATCTGTTTTTGCTGGCAGTGTCATAGTTAGTTTTGTCAGTTTATATTTATTAATATAAAAAAAATTACATTTATTCACAATGCAACATTTAGAAAAAGCGACTTTTGGAGCGGGATGTTTTTGGAAAACAGAGTTGGAATTTATGAACTGTCCTGGGGTAATTAAGACATCCGTAGGCTATATGGGGGGAGACTTTGCTAATCCTTCCTATTTAGATGTGCTGGCAAGAATAACAGGTCATGCAGAGGTGGCGCAAGTTGAATACGCTCCAGATCGGGTAAGCTATCAAGAATTGCTAGATATCTTTTGGCAAATGCACGATCCTACCAGCCTCAATCGACAGGGTGCAGACAGAGGAGAGCAATATCGCTCGGTCATTTTTTATCATAATCCCCAGCAAGAAACCATCGCTCGCCAATCTAAACTACGGTTAGAGCGATCGTCAAAATACGATCGAGCAATTGTGACCGAAATCAAACCCGCTAGTGAATATTATCTTGCTGATGAGAGTCACCAGCAATATTTGATTAATGTTCTTAAGCCGTAAAGATTACCGAAAGTTTTCTGACAATTGCTTTTTTTGCCCTGTTTAACCTTCGGTTAGTTATTAGTTATTAGTTTTTGGGTCTAAGTCCCCTCTCATAATCTTCGATTTAAGTACTGTACGGACGTTTCATGAAACGTCCGTACTTAATTAATTGGTGGTTAAAATTTACTAATTAATTGAAC
>NZ_JBZNBU010000218.1:0-22396 GCF_058530065.1 Waterburya sp.
AGTAGTGGTAAAGATGGGAAAATTAATATCTGGCAAGTAGATACAGGGGAGAATATTCGCACCATTGATGCTAGTGAAAAAGCCGTCAGATCTTTAGTTTATAGTTCCGATGGCAAGAAGATTATTAATAGTGATTGGGATAAAAATATTAAAGTTTGGAATGCTGAAACGGGAGATTTAATTAATACTTTGACGGGACACGAAAAAGGAGTTTATGCTGTTGCTCTCAGTCCCGACAATCAAACAATTGCTAGTGTTAGTCAAGATCTAACTATTAAGTTATGGGATTTAGCAACGGGCAATTTAATTAAGTCTATTGTGGGGCATGATGATAACATCAGGACGGTTAATTTTAGTCCTGATGGTCAAATTTTAGCTACTGGAAGTACCGATAAAACTATCAAGTTATGGGATGTAGCAACGGGGAATTTAATTAATACTTTGATCGATAGTTCTAAATACATAAATTCAGTTGCTTTTAACTCCGATGGTACGATTTTAGTCAGTACTGATGAAGATACAACTATCAAGTTATGGGACATAAATAAAGGGGAAGTAATTCGTACTCTATCGGGAAGTAATGCAGGAGTAAATTCCGCTATCTTTATCAACGGCGATCGCTCTATAATTAGCGGTAGTGCGGCTGGGGATAATAAGCTAAGAATCTGGAAAAATAATTAATTGTTACTTACTCATTACTCATTACTCATTACTCAGTTGCTAGTACTCCCAAACTTTAATCGTGCTATCTTTACCAGCACTAACTAGTAAGTTTTCTTTGTTACTAACAGCTAAAGACAAAACCCAATTATGATGTTGTGAAAGGGTAGTTATTAATTGATTTTTTTTGATACTCCAAACCTTAATTGTATTATCTGTAGAACCACTAAAGATCGTATCGGAATTATTGCCAATTGCTACGGTGACAACTCGATTTTGATGACCTTTAAAAGTTGTGACTAAATCACCACTTACTAAATCCCAAACTTTAACGGTATTATCCCAACTACCACTGACTAAATAACGACTATCGGGGCTAATGGCGATCGCTCTAATTGCATCTTGATGTCCCGAATAAGTTTTTAAGAGGCTTCTATTTTTAACATTCCAAATTTTAATAATTTTATCTTTTCCTCCACTAGCAAATATTCGATTATCGGGACTAAAAGCTAAAGCATAGACTATAGTGTCGTGAGAAAAAATAATAGTCTTTATTTTTCCTGTTTGTAGATTCCAAACCCTAACAGTTTCATCTTCACTACAACTAATTAATGTTTGACTATCGGGACTAATAGCTAAAGACCAAATACTACCAGAATGTCCTAATAGTTTTCGTTCTAAACTATTATTTTTTTTATTCCAAATTTTGATCGTCCCATCGCCATCTCCTGAAATTAATCGATTGGTTTGAGGCATAAAAATCAAGGCACGAATGACATTTTTATGTTCGCTCAATATCTTAGTAATATCTCCAGTTTGACGATTGAAAAGCTCAATTGTACCGCGATCGTTGCCACTAGCAATAAAATTGCGATCGGGTGATATTGCTAAAGACCATATTTCTGTCACCAAAGAAACTCGAATACTTTTAACTAATTTAATTTCAACAATCGATTCTTTTACGGTTGGTTTTGGCTTTCTTGCTAAAAAAGCCGCTAATGATATTCCCCCCAACATTAAGCCGCCATACTTTAAAACTTTTCTCCTCGAACTCTTATTAATAATTCGAGTTTCCATAGAAGAAGGTGTCACTGCAACAGAAATTTTAGACTCGTCAATTCCTGCCAAACTAGACCAAGTAGGCAAGCTTATCCCAGGATTCTGAACGATAATTGGCTGCCAACTAGCACCTGGGTATTTGCTATCTAATGCTTGCAATCTTTCTCTTGCTTCTCTGACAGCTAAATAGAAATGTTTGCCACTGGCGAAATCTGCTAAAAAATATTTTAAAAACTGTTGTGCCACCAGATCGGGGATTAATTCCCGCATGACAATAATTTGAGGTAAATTAAGCTTCTCTAAAAAACTTGCCAAACCCAAACCCTCACAAGAGTTGAAAATTGCGATTTTTAACCCTCCTCGGTCTACTGCTTTTTTCAAAGCATAAGACAATTCTTCTAAACTCAAACTATCTTCAGGATTGATATAAATTCGCCCTGTTTCAAATTCGCTTTTACTATGTCCTGCAAAAAACAAAATATCCCATTTCTTTTCCCATAATTGATGGCTAATTTCATCTCTTTTTGGTTCGCAAAGAAAAGTTATTGTAGCATTAGTTAATGTTTCGCTTAATATTTGCTTATCTTCAGCAAGATTAATACCTTTACTATCTCCTAAAATAGCCAAAATAGAAATACCTCGCTGCTCTAAATTAGTACGAGTACTGCTGATTTTTTCATATTCATTGGTAGCTAAAGCTATCTCTGCATAGGGATATTTTTCTAATAGTTCCCACAAATGCCAGGGCAATTTTCGTAGTTGATTGTCAGTGGTGCGAATAATAATTCTGATTATTTCTTCTGGGGCAGTTTTTTCGATTAACTTCCGCCAAATAGGTTGAAACTCAGGGGAACTCAACCAATCATTTAGTTGCTGTTTTAATTGACTTGCCAAACGACTCGACTCAGTTAAATGTTTCTGAATCGATCCATCATAAGTAATTTTTTTAGCACTGATACGACTAGTTGTATTAAGGCTGAGGTAATTATATTGCCACAAATCATATGTTTCTTTGAGTTGTGGTGCTGGGGGTAAACTTGCAAATACTTCTAACTCTCTGGTCTTTGCTTCTGGAGCAATAGCTAAGTTTACTTGCAATCCTAGTTCCAAACTTCCGTCTAGCTTTAGTTCTACTACTTTGCTCATTTAACTTTAGAGAATATAGTCTTCTCGAACCAAATTATTTAATAACTCTATCATTTTTAACTTCAATATCTCTCAACAAAAAAAAGATTATATATTTACAAGAAAAAACATTGCCTAAAATCTAATTGCTTAGACAATGTTTATATTTTGAGAGGTAAATCGTAATTCTTGGCTGTTAATTTTATTCTTCTTGATCGCCATTTCAATGTTTGAATAATCTTAAAGTAGAAAATCTTCTCGAAAGAAGTTATTAAAAAATTCCAACTTAATGCTAAAAATTTCGCCACAAGTCCCAGTAAAATCAAATTTGAGATTTTTATTTTCTTGGCGAGTAGTAGCTTCCATTACCGTATCTCCATCAGAATCTAATAACATCAGTTGCAGTCCACTGGGTAAATATTGTCTTTCTAGTTGGGGCAAAATCTCTACTACCACATCGCGATCGCATACTGAAGTTTCTCTCACTCTAAGTATTAAAATAATCGGCGTTTCATTTGAGGCGATCCAGATTAATTTAGCACCTTCAACTCCAGAATTTCTAAATGCAGGAGTGAGATTGGAAGTACCTAATAACTCTGTAGCGACTTGCCAACCAGAATCAAATATTTCTTGAAACCAATTGTCGAGACCAATTGGGTTTTTTTTTGAAACTTGAGAGTCGATATTTGGCGACTCAACAGTATTCTTAAAAGTAGAATTAATTTTGTTTTTCAAACTAGCAGGAGGCGACATTGGTTGGACATCAGTAGCTAAAACTCCCATGACAGCCATAGACTGACGAATTTGCTCGCGCATAGCTGGAGATGACTCGATTAATTGCTCGACCAATACCATTTCTGCTTCATCTAAATCGTCTAAAACGTAACCTGCTGCCAATAGCTCTAATTCATCCTGATTAAATGTAGTCATGATTCTAATCTCTGGTTGTCGATTGTTGTTGATTCTGTTCCAATAAAAGTTGCTTGAGTTTGACAAATGCCAATCTCACTCTACTTTTAACCGTCCCGACTGGTAAGTTCAGCTTTTCAGCAATCTGAACCCGACTCAATCCCTCAAAAAAATTCATCATTAAAATTTCTCGCTGTTCTACAGGAAGCAAACTTAATGCTGTTTGTAATTGTTGTTGTTGTTCTCGATCTTGAGCTTCTTCAAAAGGAAGAGTAGCTATCGAATTTTCATGCATATACGATTGCCAGCGAGCGAGAAATTTCTGAGAACTATTGCGTTTTCGCAATCGATCGATCGCACGATGGCGAGTTAGCAAACCTAAAAAACTTTTTAAACTCCCCCGTGTTGGCTGATAGTCATTTCGCTGCCATAAACTAACAAAAACATCTTGGGTTAACTCTTCTGCATCGGAGTTGTTTTGTAAAATTTTGAAGGCTACACTATAAACTAATCCTCCATAGCGATCGTACAATACATTCATGGCTTCTGAGTTTGAAGCTCTCAGCATAGTTATTAATTCGCTATCGGATATATCTTTAAAGTTCATATAAAAAATTAGTATATTAGTCTAAGTGTCCGAACGAAATACCTGAAATCATCTAAATTGCCGAACAATTAGCTTTTTGTCTGTCTCTGCTAGAACTATAAATGTTTTTCAGAAGCTAGTACTAATTATTCTCAAAAACTTTTTACACATTCTCCCCTCTTTTGAAGAGGGGGACTAAAATAAGCTAAATTAATTTTCCCAACATTCTTCCATTGGCTGCATTGACTTTAAATATGTTCTACCGTCACTTTTAATACGGCTTTACCTTCATCATCCATAGTTCCATATAATTTGATATCTCTATAGGATTTTGTCACAGAGCCATTTTTTGCTTTTGCTCTCCGATTATAGTAGTAATCAAAAAGTCTTTTATCGGTAGATTCATTTTTTGAGAATCTACCTAGATTAAAACCGTTGTCATAGGTTGCATAACTTAATGGAACAAACCATGTAATTGCAATTCTGGAGTCAGTACCCTCCAACCGATAAGTTATAGTTCCTGATGTTCCGTAGAAAGAACCCCATTTTTTAGACACTACAAATTTGTTTCCGCTTTGACTGGATATTCTGTAAGGTACGCCTTGAATATTTCCTGTATCGATATAAGTTTTCGGCTCTATTAGATTGTATCCTGTATTATTCTGAATTGCTATGACAGCAACTCGATCTAGCTTTCTGCCAACTTCTTTTAGTTGTTCAACAGCTTCTTCAAATACTGGACTTGAACCTTGACCTTTACCCACACCCCTTTTTGCCAGTAATTTGCCTTGAGTAGTTGTAGGGTCTTCGTGTTTAATTGCATTGATTGTTTGGGAGTTGATTGTAATAAAATTATCCTTTTTTGTATCGGAGAAATCTTCACTAGCTTTTGTTTGAATTTCGTAGGTGACACTAGGTTGAAAATCATGGCTATTGTTTCCCCGTGCTTGAGTAGAAGCAGGAGTTAAAATCGTTCCTCCCAATATTGAAACCATCGCTGCACTACCGAACAAAGCACGATGTAAATTAATTCTAGTTTTTTTGAAGTTCATAATTTTTTCCTTGGTTAGCTTTGTAATTAATACGTCAATCGATACCAAAACGGATCACCAAGAAGTTATTTATGACAAGTTAAAAGTCTACTTTGTTGGTCAAATTGAAGACTCTTGGCAGATTGCTAGAGGTAATCTGCCGACCGATGCAGCCTCTAAGAGACTGTTTGTCAACAAAATATTAAGGTCGGGAAAAGTGAGGAAGTGAGGGAAGTTGAGGAAGTGGGGGAGGATATTTTTGACATTTTAAAAACTCAGAATTAACTTACTGCATTATCAGAATAGTCTCAGCTAAATTTAAGTTTCATAGTGTTTATTAGTATTAAGTTATTTTTAAAAAATTCTTCTTTTTGTCAGATTTAAAATTATGTTTAAAAACAAATCACTTAACCTCACACTTTTTATTTGTTCGGGTTTATTAATCTTCGCTGGTTACGCTAATTCCAACAACCAACTAAATGATGCAGCAAACGCCTCAGTTGAAGTAGAAATTGCCCAAGCAAATAGCCCCCGTATTCGTTTTTTTGCTGATAACAATGGTTTGGCGATTCGCGGTACTGACCCAGTAGCCTATTTTACTCAGGGCAGACCTGTGGCTGGTAGATCGGAGTTTTCCCATAATTGGAGTGGGGCAACCTGGCAATTCTCCACTAAAGAAAATCGCGATTTGTTTGCTGCTAATCCCGAACAATATGCCCCTCAGTATGGCGGTTTCTGTGCTTGGGCGGTGAGTCAAGGTTATACGGCTGCAATAGATCCTCAAGCCTGGAAAATCGTGGATGGCAAGCTTTATCTGAACTACAATCAAGGGATTCAGCGTCGTTGGGAAAAGGATATTCCAGGTAACATCGAGAAAGCAAATGCCAATTGGCCTGGAGTTTTATAAAGGTATAAAACTATACTTGCTTTGGTCTAAAGCATTACGCACTCACCAACGCCAAATAATTAACCCCAAATAGCGATCGCATCATTCTTGCTAGGGCTAAGGAGAGTCTACAAATAGGCAAAAAGTAAAAATCTATGCAAACAAGAACTAAGATTGGGTTTAAACTGACAAGTGGATTGAAAATTTCTACAGTGTTGAATATTCAATGTTAGATGTATTGCCAGGCGAGAGTTTTCCTTTAGGAGCAACAGTATATAATAATGGAGTCAATTTTTGTATTTTTTCCGAAAATGCTACAGCTATAAGGTTACTCTTATTCGATCGCCCTGATGCCAAACAGCCAACAGAAATTATTTGGTTAGATCCCCAGGTCAATAAAACTTTTTACTATTGGCACGTATTTGTCCCAGGAATTAAAGCAGGGCAAATCTATGCTTATCGGGCTAATGGAGATTTTTCACCTAAACAAGGACAGCGTTTTGACAACAGTAAAGTCTTATTAGATCCCTATGCACGGGCTGTTGTGGGAGATGAAATTTACGATCGCACTGCTGCCTCGCAACCTGGAGATAATTGCGCTACAGCCCTCAAGGGAGTTGTCTTAGATCCTAGTACTTATGACTGGGAAGGGGATCTCCATCCCCGCATTTCCTACTCGAAAAGCGTAATCTATGAAATGCACGTCGGCGGTTTTACCCGCAACTCCAACTCAGGCTTGCCAAAAGCCAAACGAGGTACTTATGCAGGTTTAATTGAAAAAATTCCTTATTTACAGGAATTGGGCATTACTGCTGTAGAATTACTCCCCGTCCACCAATTCGATCCTCAAGACGTACGCCCAGGATTGAAAAACTATTGGGGTTATAGCACGATTAACTTCTTTGCGCCCCACCGAGGCTACAGTTCGAGGCGCGATCCTTTGGGTGCGGTAGATGAGTTTCGGGATATGGTCAAAGCGTTACACAAAGCTGGTATTGAAGTAATTCTCGATGTAGTTTTTAACCATACTGCCGAAGGTAACGAAAATGGTCCTACCCTTTCTTTTAGGGGTTTAGATAACACTACTTACTATATTCTCGAAGAAGAAACCGCAGCCTACGCCAACTATAGCGGTTGTGGCAATACTTTTAAAGGCAATCATCCTGTAGTCAGTCGCCTAATTTTAGATTCTCTCCGTTATTGGGTGTCAGAAATGCACGTTGATGGTTTTCGTTTCGATCTGGCAACTATTTTAGCTCGAAATACTTTTGGCGAGCCGATTCAGCCCGAAACAGGGATGATGGATATTATTTCAATTATTGAATCCGATCCTGTCCTAGCGGGTACAAAACTGATTGCCGAAGCTTGGGATGCAGCAGGATTATATGGAGTAGGTCAATTTGTCGAGCTTGCCGATTGGTTTTCCGAATGGAATGGCCCTTTTCGAGATGACGTGCGCCGTTTTGTTAAAAGCGATCCAGGGATGGTAGAAACCATAGCAGCCAGAATTTTAGCCAGTCCCGATATTTATTCTCGCTTGGATACGGATATTAATCGCAGCGTTAATTTTATTACCTGTCACGATGGTTTTACCCTCAACGATTTAGTTTCCTATAACGATAAACATAATCTAGGCAATGGAGAAGGCAACCGTGATGGAGGCAACCATAATTTTAGCTGGAATTGTGGCGTAGAAGGAGAAACCGACGATCCAGAAATCGAACAATTGCGATCGCGACAAATTAGAAACCTGTTGACGGTCTTATTTATGTCCCAAGGTACGCCAATGTTATTAATGGGAGACGAAATCAGACATACTCAGAATGGTAATAATAATGCCTATTGTCAAGATAATGAATTGAGTTGGTTTGATTGGGACTTGGTAGACAAAAATAAAGACTTGTTGCGCTTTGTCAAAAAGCTGATTAACTTTATTCAAGGATTGGAAATTTTCAATCAAGAAAGTTTTCTGAAAGTCAGTCTCAGAAGTTCTCAACCCCATCTAACTTGGCACGGCACAAAACTCTACAAACCAGATTGGGAAGAAGATTCTCATGCGATCGCTTTTACCCTTTCCTATCCTGCGGTAGAAGAAGAGTTATATGTAGTTTTTAATGCCTATTGGAAACCGCTCAAGTTTCAATTACCACCCCTAGAATTGGGCAGTCATTGGCATCGTATTATCGATACCGCCCTCAACTCTCCCGAAGATTTTACCGAACCTACGGCAGCCCCCAGAATTTATGAAAATAGTTACAAAGTTGCCCCGCGATCTTCAATTGTGCTGATGAAAAAAAAGCGGATTTTACCAATTCCTAGTTTTACTTTATCTGAATAATAAGTCAGCCCAAGATCCTGGCAGATATTTTAAGCTCGATTAATATAGTCGTTCTAATTAATTTCCTGACGATTCAAAGTACATGCGGGCAAGCCCTTTGTCGTTTCGAGGCTTTAGGCTTTAGGCTCTAGGAAACTAAAACAGTGTATTTGTTCGCATGGTTTCTATTTGAAATGACTATAATTTACGGAAAAAGCGATCGCCAAAAGCTAATTTTTTCCCAAAAACCTGAGATTGCGTTACCCTCTTACATAAATAAGTATGCTATTTCCAGTAAGAGATCGATATTATGCGAACTTTGTTAGTTTATCCTGTTTTTCCTCAAACCTTTTGGTCTTACGACAAAATTCTGGAATTAGTCGAGCGCAAAGTATTGTTGCCTCCTTTGGGCATGATTACAGTCGCTGGGATTTTACCCCAAGAATGGGAATTCAAACTAGTAGATCGCAATATTAGAGCGGTCACCGAAGCAGAATGGGAATGGGCGGAATTAGTCATCTTTTCGGCGATGATCGTCCAAAAACAAGATTTATTAGAACAAATCCAAGAAGCCAAGAGAAGAAGTAAATTAGTGGCGGTGGGAGGTCCTTATTCTAGCTCTTTACCCGACGAACCCAAAGCTGCGGGGGCAGATTTTTTAATCTTAGATGAAGGAGAAATCACCCTACCATTATTTGTCGAAGCTCTAGCAAGGGGAGAAACTAGCGGGACTTTTCGCGCTACGGAAAAACCCGATGTGACTGCTACTCCCATACCGAGATACGATCTTTTAGAATTAGATGCCTATGATTCGATGTCGGTACAATTTTCTCGCGGTTGTCCGTTTCAATGTGAATTTTGCGACATTATCGTGCTTTACGGACGCAAACCCCGTACTAAAGAACCAGCACAACTATTAAAAGAATTAGATTACCTCTACGAATTGGGCTGGCGACGAGGAATCTTTATGGTTGATGATAATTTTATCGGCAACAAACGCAACGTTAAATTGTTGCTTAAAGAATTAAAAACCTGGCAAGAAGAACATCAATATCCTTTCCAATTTAATACGGAAGCCTCGGTAGATTTGGCAGCAGATTTAGAACTAATGGAATTGATGGTGCAGTGTAACTTTAATGCAGTATTTTTAGGGATCGAAACTCCCGACGAATCTAGCTTGCAATTGACTAAGAAGTTTCAAAATACTCGCAGTTCTCTAGCCGAAACCGTAGATCTAATTATTCAAGCAGGATTGCGTCCGATGGCTGGCTTTATTATTGGCTTTGATGGGGAGAAAAAGGGTGCGGGACAAAGAATCATCAACTTCGTCGAAGAGGCAGCTATCCCCACCGCCATGTTTGGGATGTTGCAAGCTTTACCCCTAACTGCTTTGTGGGAACGTTTGGAAAAAGAAGATCGACTGCGAGATAGCAATCGTTTAGATATCAATCAAACCACTTTAATGAATTTTATTCCCACTCGTCCCATTGAAGATATCGCCAGAGAATATATCGAGGCATTTTGGACGCTGTACGAACCAAAAACCTATTTAGATCGGGTTTATCGTTGTTTTCTCAAACTCGGCGCGCCCCAACACAAATCTGCCTTTACCATGCCTAGTTGGGTAGATCTTAAAGCCTTGGCAATTGTTATTTGGCGACAAGGTTTTAAACGCAATACTCGCTTTTCTTTTTGGCATCATTTATTTAGCATCATCCGCCATAACCCTGGAGTTTGGGAACATTACCTAACCATGTGCGCCCATAACGAACATTTTCTTGAATATCGTCAGATCGTCAAAGACGAAATTGAAGCCCAACTAGCAGACTTTAAGGCTAGAGAAAAACTAATGGCAACAACTAGTTCCAGCAAAATAGATGTAACTGTTTAAGCATTGATAACTTCTAAAATTTAGCTAGAGGAAAGTTAAGCAATTTTCTGTTTGATAAAACTAACTAGTTGATTGAACTGCTTTTTCATGCTTTCCGACTCTTGCTCTAATTTGGCAACTTTTATTTTCAAAAGTTCGATTTCGGAGGTGAGAGCCGAAATATCAGTAGAACCTACCGCAGATATTGCTCTGACAACACCTCCTTGAGTAGTGCTTTGTGGCTGTTTTTTCGCCTTCATCATCGCATCTCGAATTGCCTCGACCAATTGTTCGCGATCGAAAGGCTTTTCTACAAAGGAGAAATACTCAAAAGGCTCGGTTAACTTGTCTGTTACTTCTTCCTTGCGACCAGACATTAATACTAACGGAATCGCACGAAATCTTTGTTGCTTTTGAATTTCTTGATATACTTCCCAACCACTCATTTTTGGTAGGAGGAAATCAAGCATAATTAAATTGGGTAATTCCGTTCTAATTAAGTTAAATCCTTCCAAGCCATCTTTGGCTTCGATCACCTCAAAGTTACCGTCGGGTAACATATCTTTGACACGCATTCTGATGACTTTGCTATCATCAATTACCAAAATTTTGTGGGTTGACACGATTTACTCCTGAGCGACTAACTTCTCATGCCTGCGACTTACTAGACTGATTCTGACAGTTAGTTTGTTTACAAGCTTAGAGTTCCCTTTTAAATTACCAAAATAACAGGAAAAATCATCTTAGTAATAATTTATTTTGTATTCTTAAATAAGTAATGTTGCGAAAATTAGGGCGTAATGGAGCATTTTCAACAATCTGACTCAGTAAAAAATAGTTGGCGCGCGGAAGTTATCTCTTTGCCACCCTGGTTAAAAAGACCGCTCGGAAAAGCGAGCGAACTATCTACCGTCCAAAAAATTATCAAACAAAGAAACATTCATACTATCTGCGAAGAGGGGAGATGTCCCAATCGTGGAGAATGTTACGCCAACCAGACTGCTACTTTTTTGTTGATGGGGCAAACTTGCACCCGCGCCTGTGCTTTTTGCCAGGTGGAAAAAGGTCATCAGCCAATGATTTTAGATCCTGAAGAACCTCAGAAAGTAGCAGATGCAGTTAGTTTGTTAAGCTTGCGCTATGTGGTATTAACTTCTGTAGCTAGAGACGATCTTACCGATGGTGGTGCGGAGTGGTTTGTTAAGGTGATGAATGCCATTGTCAGCCAAAACCCTAATACGCAAATTGAAGTGTTGACCCCTGATTTTTGGAGCGGAAAAAATGCTGCGATCGCTCAACGAGAAAGAGTCAAAACAGTAGTTGCAGCTAAACCCGCCTGTTACAATCACAACCTGGAAACCGTCAAACGTCTCCAAGCACCAGTAAGAAGAGGAGCAAAATACGATCGCTCTCTTAATGTCTTGCGCTACGTTAAGGAATTAGATCCTACTATCCCGACTAAATCTGGCTTGATGTTAGGCTTGGGCGAAACCGAAACTGAAATCGTCCAAACCATGAAGGATTTAAGAGCGATCGATTGCGATCGCTTGACCATCGGGCAGTATATGCGTCCTTCTTTAGCTCACTTACCAGTTCAAAAATACTGGACTCCCGATGAATTTACTCATTTGGGCAATATTGCCCGCGAGTTGGGTTTTTCTCATATTAGATCTGCCCCTTTAGTACGCAGTTCATATCATGCAGGAGAATCAGGAAACTAGAGTCATTGGCGATCGAAACTAGATGAATTACTATACAGAAAATTGCGGCAACAAAAATAGAGCATAATCTAAAGCTTGTTGGCGGGTAGCAATTTTTGATTCTATTTGGGCTATTTGAATTTCAGTTAATAATTTACCAATGGTGGAGGAAGGTTTGAGGTTTAATTCTTGAATTAGATCGTTCCCCGTGATTAAAGATTGGGGATGTGCCACCAGATCTTTGGGGTTAAGATAGCGATCGATTAAAGGCTTGAGGAAATCTAAAGATACTCCCGTGGCGATCGCTCTAACCATTAAAAGAGGAAAGATTTCTTTTACTTCTAGAAACCATAGATATTGTGACCGCAAACTCATAGAACCAGAGACAGTTTGTAAGAAAGGTAAATGTTTGACGGTTTTAGTGACGGCTTTAATGCGATCGCGAGAATATTTCAGTTGAGTTAATTCTGTTTCGGCGACTACAGCTTCTGTAGACACCAAAGTTGCCAATTTACTTAATAAAGATAATTCGGGGAAAACTAAACCTAAATCCTGACAAGTCTCGATCGCATCGGTGACTCGCTCTAATTGTTCGATTTTAGAGCGATCGCCACTGGGAAGCCAATAGTTCAATAAACCATCTTCCGCTGCGATGCCAAGCCATAGATTGCCCAAATCGCAAGTGAAAATATAATTTAATTCGGCTTGTACTCTTTCGGCAGCAATTTTAGCTAAAAGTTGGGCGCGATCGCGAATTGCCTGTCTGGTAGTTGCTTCGATAGTTAAATTTAATTGCGCGCTTTGGCGATAAGCCCTTAATAAACGTAGGGGATCGTCTTCTAAATTCTGCGGAGAAACCATCCTTAAAATTTTTTGCCGAAGATCGGCACAACCCCCCAAAGGATCGACTAATTCTTGTTGGGCAACATTGTAGGCGATCGCATTAATCGTAAAGTCCCTTCTGGTTAAATCTGCTGTTAAACTATCCCCTACTTGTAAGGCAAAATCTAAAGTACCTTGAGGAAAAACTACCCTAGCTATTTCTCTTACTTCATCTAAAACCACAAACCCCGCACCATGAAGATTGGCGATTTCTTTAGCGATGGCAATGGGATTAGCTGGCAAGACAAAATCAAGATCTAAAGGATCTTTATAACGTTGCAACAGGGCATCTCTGACCGATCCTCCTACCAAATACGCAGAGTCGGGTAATTGATTCAAATCCCAGGGAAAATTTAGTCCAGCTAAATATAACTTTATCTGTTCTACAGCCATCTATTTAGTCATCTTTGTTAAATTAATAATTAAACCATGAAGCTCAAGAAGAGAATTATGTGTATCTGTATTAACTGCCAATATGTCGATCGCTGCCAAACTTATAATGCAGTAGAAACCCAACACCAACAACCCCACCTGACAGAAAATCCTACTTTTGAGCCAATCGAACCCACCATCAACGTTAATATTCGCACTGAAGGGGAAACTATCGAAATGGAATGGGATGTAGTCGGCTGTCAAAGTTTTGTCGAAGATATGGGTAGATGGTCTAGATTGCGCCCAGGGGAAGCAGTTCCTACTTAACCTATAACCATTTGGTCTATTATGCTGTCTTGACGACTAACCACTAACAACTAACCATCAATAGCTATTGCTACAGATTGATATTGTTCACCTGACCTAAGGTTAGATTGTTGACAATATTTTTCATTAATTGTATTCTCAGAAGTCTCAGTATTAATAGAGATTATTATTAATATGAAATCTGTAGAATTATTTTTAGCCCTAAATTTAGCTACGACTGTAGGATTATCTGGTGATGGAATTGCTAATAGTCATAAATCTAAATTAGCTGAAATTGAAGAGGAAACAAGCTTTTCGTTAATTGCAGAAGCCGAGGAATGGGGCGAACTTTAAATGAAGGCAGAAGAATTTTATTCTATAGCTCAAGTACAATGATAATCGTTATCGTATTTAGTTAGATTGGTGTGTGAGGATTTTATGTTCAAAATTTTAGGTAAAACTGCCCCGATCGCTTTTGTGGCTCTAGTTGCAGGGTTGTATGGCAACTCCGTACAGGCTCAAACCTCCGATCTGATTCGACAGATAGAACAATACGGGCAAGAAGGTGAAAATAACATCAATCAAGTAACTAATGTCAATCAACTGAGAGATGTATCTCCTACAGACTGGGCTTACGAAGCACTACGCAGTTTGGTAGATCGTTATGGTTGTATCTCTGGGTTCCCCAATCAAACCTATCGCGGTAACCAGCCCCTTTCTCGTTACGAATTTGCTGCGGGTTTAAATTCCTGCTTGAATCAAATCGAGCGTCTGATTGCTTCTACTCCTTCTGTTGCCCTGGAAGACTTAGAAACCATTCAGAGTCTGACTCAAGAGTTTGAAGCCGAGTTGTCTACTTTGGGGGTTAGGGTTGACGAAATCGAAAGCAGAATTGCAGCCGTAGAAGATAGTCAGTTTTCCACTACTACCAAACTGGCAGGAGAAGCGATCTTTGGTGTTTCCAGTGTGGTGGCAGGATCTAATGATGGTGAAGATATAGATCGCGTTCCTGTATTGGGCTATCGTACCCGTTTGGAACTAGAGACTAGTTTTACAGGAGAGGATTTACTATTCACTAGACTATCTACGGGCAATTTTCCCGAATTTGTCGAGGAAACAGGTACATTTCAAGGAGAATTGGCTTTTGCCGAACCTGCTGATGGGGATATTGGTTTAGAAGTATTATTCTACGAACGTCCTTTAGGAGAAAATACTACTGTGTTAATTGGTGCTGCTGGTTTGGCAGCGGATGATATTGCCGACACCGTTAGCATTCTCGATGGAGATGGCGGATCTGGAGCTTTGTCTGCTTTTGGTACTCGCAGTCCATTGTATCTGCCACCAGGAGAAACTGGTATTGGTATTATTCGTAGCTTCGGCGATGCGATCGAGTTTAGTGCGGGCTATCTGGCAGGGGAAGCCAGCGATCCTAGCGAAGAAGCGGGTTTATTCGACGGATCTTATAGTGCGATCGGACAATTAACTATTACACCTATAGAGAGATTGAAGGTGGCTTTCACCTACGTACATGGTTTAGATCAAAGCGATACTGGAGTCGGTAGCGACTTAGCTAACATTCAATCTCTTACCGCAGCAGGAGAAGATGTCGATCCTCTCACACCTGGAGTATTTGCAGATGGCGTACCCACAGTTAGTGATTCTTATGGGGCGCAATTCTCCTTCGATTTGAGCGATCGCTTGGTAATTGGTGGCTGGGGTGGTTTGAGTAAAGTTACTACCCTTAGTAGCTTTGTAGATGGTGGAGTTACCGTACCCCGCGGTACTCAAGATATTTGGAATTGGGCGGCTACTTTGGCTTTCCCCGATTTGGGTAAAGAAGGAAATCTTGGGGGAATCATTGTCGGGATGCAACCTTGGGTAGCTAGCTCTACTATTGATGTAGATGGTTTTGATGAAGATGAAACCATGTCTTTACACGCCGAAGCTTTTTATCAATATCAGTTGAATGACAATATTGGTATTACCCCTGGAGTAATTTACATTAACAATCCAGATAATAATGAAGATAATGACGATCTATTTATCGCTACTCTGCGTACGACTTTTAACTTCTAATTTGGATTTATTTAGATTTACCTAACAACTACCATTCCTCTGCTATTTGATTTATTCATACAGCAGAGTTTTTTTATTTAAAATGAGAATTAGTTATTTTTGTGGAGAGCGATCGCTTTGAAACTAATATTTAAAATTGCTTCGGTCTTATCTTTTACCTTGATTGCCAACAGCTATGGAATATCTGCCCAGGCTCAAACTGAAGCAGAATTACTCGATCGCATCGAACAATATAGCCAGATTAAAACCACCGACAACATCAATCAAGTTACCAGCGTTAACCAATTGCGGGATGTATCCCCAACCGATTGGTCTTATGAAGCATTAAGAAGTCTAGTCGAACGTTATGGTTGCGTTTCGGGATTCCCCGATGGCACATTTAAAGGCGATCGCCCGATTACCCGCTACGAATTTGCTGCGGGCTTAAATTCTTGTTTCGAGCAGATAGAGCGTTCTATTATTAATAAACCAAACACAAGCAATCAAATTTCCGAACTTAACCGCAATTTTGCCGAATTAGATCGAAAAATTGAGTAACTTGGAGGTAGAACTAAACCATCAAAATCAAATTAATGGCAGGACTGAGGGACTTGGGGACTGGGAGACTGGGAGACTTGGCGATAAATAAACTTACAAAGCGTAGCTTACTCATTACTCATTACTCATCACTCATTACTCATCACTCATTACTTAATCCTCATCCTTCATCCTTTATAAAAAGTCTAAGTCGGGATGTTGAGCCATAATTTCCGAAATTTCTTCGTTTTCCGAAGTCTGATAGCCCAAAACCTCTTTTAAAAAGCGAGAATATTTAGTATATACCTCAATCGAATCTTTTTCTTCGACTACAAAGAAGGGCGCGGCTTTAACACCATGTTGTCGGGCTAATTCTAACCCAGGACTAGCATAATCGCGATCGTCAGCAAAAACCACTTTGGTAATGCGATCGCTTAAATTAAGTTTTTTTAATTTTGCCGTTACCTCCGCTGATTTGCGACACAAACTACCGTCTGGTCGAATTTTTTTCACCATAGTTATATTCATTTTGCTTCGTACCTCTAACTATAAACCGTAAAACTACATGACTATTTAACTTGCAGCGTAAGTTTTCCAAGCCTGCCAAAAGTTGACTAAAGCCATTGCTGCCAAGAATAAAGTAAAAACTTGACTAACTGAAGAGTTGGATAACTTGGGTAAGATCCTCGTCCCAACTTGAGTGCCAATCGTTCCACCCAGACCTAAAACTAATCCTTGAAGAAATAAAACATTACCTTGACTGGCATGAACTATACAGGAAGAAACTGTTGCAGCTAAAATCACACCCAAACTAGTTCTAATCGCCACTTTAATATCTTCATTAAGTAAAAGCATTTGTAAGGGAACCATAATTGCACCACCACCAACTCCTAACAAACCAGCAGAAAATCCAGCTATGCTACCTGTAGAAATTCTCGCTAGTATGGGATTGGGCTTCAAAGAATTAGATTTTGCTCGATCTTCAGTTACTAGCTTTTTACGCAGTCTAATCAGAAAGATATTCACCAACAAAAAGCAGCCAACGATAATCAGTAAAAAGTAAGGTGGTATATTAGTCGCAAAATAGACTCCCGACTGTGCCGTCAAGATAGCAGGAATGGCAATATAAACGATCCTTTTGAAATCTAGATAGCCCATCCGCCAATTATAAAAACTACCAGCACTAGAGTTTAAGATAATAACCAAGCTACTAGTGGCAATAGCTTGGATGGGAGGATAAGCCAAGGTTACTAACAGTGAAACAATGATGAATCCTCCCCCAATCCCCAATAGTCCTGCTAAAATTCCCGAACCAATTCCTCCCAGGGCTAAGATTATCCAGCTTAAAATTTCCATAGTTTTCTATTAGGGGAATAAGATTGCGATTCATCATCCTATTTCCCCATTTTTTCTACTTTCCTTCTCCATCCAGATATTCTGATTATTTTTTCAAGTTATCTTCATGGAAACCACATTCTTTCTCTGCGGAATTTTCCCACCACCAACGACCTTCTCGTTCGTGTTGATTGGGTAAAACGGCTTTAGTACAGGGCTGACAACCAATACTGATAAAGCCTTGCTCGTGTAATTTGTTGTAAGGAACGTTAAAATGACGGATATATTTCCATACTTGTTCGGAAGACCAATTAGCTAGAGGATTAAATTTAACAATTTTGTGTTTTTCACTAGAAAAAGCCATGTCTGCTTGAATTAAAGGAATATTCGCTCTCGTATCGGGACTTTGATCTTTGCGTTGTCCTGTTACCCAAGCATCAACGGTAGCTAACTTGCGACGAAGGGGAACTACTTTACGAATACCGCAGCATTCTTTGTGATTGTCTTTGTAGAAACTGAACATTCCTTTTTCTTTAACCAAAGCTTCTACTTGTTTGGCATCGGGGAAAAGAATTTCTATTTCGATATCATAACGGTCTCTGACTTTTTCCAATAGTTCATAGGTTTCGGGATGCAAGCGACCAGTATCGATCGAAAATACTTGAAAGTTTTTAGTAATCTTGGAAGCCATATCAATCAAAACTACATCTTCCGCACCACTAAAAGAAATAGCAATATTATCAAATTTAGAGAGGGCAAATTCCAAAACTTGTCGGGGACTTTTGTTTTCGTATTCTAGCTGAAGGCGATCAAAATTGAGTTTTGTTTCAGTAGTAGTAACTTGAACCATGAGATTGATACCTCTTGTTGTGAGTAGGGTTTATTTAATTGTTTGTTTCAGTTTGAGGGAAAATTATTCTAGTTAACCCAGATAGATAAGTATCGATCGCACGTTGATAGCTGTATTTAGTTTATTTAGTTGATGTCTGCAATCGACTATGTTTAACTACTACCAAAATCAATTCAACCGAGTTTTTTTGCAGGTATAAATATCAAATTCGGTGATTCGATCTAATTTTCCGTAGATTAACTAGAACTTCGAGAGGAAAATTTTAGACCACGCTATGAGTAACGTTATTTTCAACACTATTTAAAGCTTCTACTTGTTGTTCTAGAAGTCTTTTCTTGACCATTTCTAAATAGTCGGCGCGGAATTTTCTGAGTTGATAGTCGCGGGGGTCATTCTGTTTTAAATCTAACCAAGCTTGTTGTTTTTTGGGCGCGCTACGTTTTTTAGCGTCTAAGATTATTTGTTCTGTAATCCTAGCAGCAGCAGGAGTCATTTTTTCATAACCATATAAGTCCATATATTCTCCTGCAATGGTCTCAATAATTTCGATTTCTTCAACCCTCATGGTTTTTTTGAATTTATCGATATAAGCAGGAATAGGCGCAGAACTATTAGTTTGCCAAAGTGCCGAAAGAACGGCAATATTTTTGGCTTCTTTAGACCCCGATACATCCATCATAGAATCTAGAAATTCTATACCAAAGAATTGGCAAATTTTATATAATACAGCTTCTTGATTGGTCAAAAAGTCTTCATATCTAATAGTTAAGACTTTTTCGGGATACTTAGCAATAACTTGTTGAATGCGATCGTGGGCTTTAACCCAAGATATGGTATTCAAAATCGGATCGTAATCGTGAATAATTGCTTTGTTAATACTGTTAACTTGAGCCCTAGGGTCTCGCACTACATTTAAAAACAACAAATCGTCAAACAATTCGATTAATTCATCTGCATAATGAACGTTGTCTAAAGACTTATCCATTACGACTTTTGCTTGATATTTATTACCTGCTTGGAATAACATCTCCCAAGCTACTCGATGGGGACTTCGAGGCTCATTCTTAATACTCTCAAATATTGTTACAGGATCTAATGCAACTCCATCCCACTTAACCATAGTGGCATTTTGTAAGCCAATTAAATCTACAACTAACTGAAAATATGTCCAATCATTTTTTAAATCTCCATAAAGATTTACGAGCGGCATAAAATCCACAATATGTAGTGGATAAGGAGAAAAAAAATCTGGGGATGAATTTAGCCTCAAACGCAAAGCATGACTGCCACAACGTCTAATTGGGGTCATCAAAATTGGTCGCGGTCTAGAAACTTTGGACTTCGCAGTTGGATTATTCATAATTAATAAAAAATGTTTTAGTCAGCATTAACACTGCAAACAAATCAAAAAGATTTTGATAGTCAATCATCTTTCTGAAGGCATTAGATTTAGTTTTGTCTTGTGGTTTTAGTCGTCAGAAACTAAATTTTTTTGTTTTGTAAAAGTATCGTACACCGACTTAAACTTTTGTTGAGTAATTTTAACTACCAAGAGAATAATAAAATAATTATTAAAAAAATACAATGAGTGTTTTTACTCATATTTACTATCTTTATTATAAAAGTGCAGTCGCCAAAAAATGCTCGAAAAATCTTTGATTTTTGTCTGAGTTGTAAAGGATATTTAAAGAGTATATTTTGATTAGTTATTTATAAATTATATAGCCACTACAATTAAGGATGTAAGCTAGGCTACGTTTAATATCCGTATAGAATTTGATTGAACGATATCCATAAATATAGAGTGAGCTTTTTTTATTATTTTTCTTAAGTTCCTAAAAATCACTGGTCAATCTTTCACAAATATAGGACGTTAAGAATTTATATCAAAATAAGTGGCTTGCATTTTTGTAAGTTTGAAAAATCAAAAAATAATGTATTGAGAAGTTTGGTTACCCAAGACACTTTCGTAATAAGACATAGACGAAATTTTAATGGAGAAACAGGTAATTAAATTTTTTAATGCAGGAAAAGAATTACCAGAAAAATCAAATGATTTGTGGTTAATAAGAAGTGGAATAGTCAAAAGCTATACAATCGATCGCCAAAATAAAACCGCAATTTTGGGTTTTTGGGGAGAACAAGATGTTGTGGGTAAATCCCTGTCTAATATTCAACCTTATTTTCTTCAATGTATGACCGATGTGACGGCAGTCTCTGTTCCTGTTTCTAATTGGGAAAGCATATCTAGCAATCTTTTAGATAGGAGCAGACAAATCCAAGAACTATTTTATATTATTCGCAACCCTCAAGAAATTGCTCGATTGTGGCTTTTATTAAAATGGCTGGGTAACAAATTTGGTCAAAATATTCCTCAAGGAAAAATCATCGAACTCAAACTAACCACCAAAGAACTGGCAGATACTCTCGGTATAGATCGAATTCTGGTTGGCGAACTATTAGAACAGCTTCAACAGGAAGAATTAATTTCGCGATCGCCCGAACAAAATATTATCTTAAAAACCACAACAAAATAACTTTATGGGCGATCGCCATATCCTCCATTAGATCTCTCGCCTCTATTACCAGTAGTTTTTGTGCGATAATTCATAAAAGAAAAATATTTTAATATTTGCTTAACATAAAGCAATGAATGAGCCAGCTAAAGAAGAACAATCAGTCCAAGAGGAAACTCTATCTAAAGAGAAAACTCTAGCCGAACAAGCCCCGCCAAGTTATGAATGTCGTTCCTGTGGATATGTATACGTACCATCAAAGGGAGACAATCAAAGTAATGTTCCTGCGGGTACTCTATTTACAGAATTGTCTAATGATTGGCGATGTCCTGTCTGTGGCGTTCGTAAAACTCAGTTTGTCAATATTGGAGCGCAAGGCGCGCCTTCTGGCTTTGCTGAAAACTTGGGTTATGGCTTTGGGGTAAATACTCTAACTCCCTCGCAAAAAAACATTCTGATTTTTGGCGCATTGGGTTTGGGTTTCTTATTCTTTCTCAGCTTGTACGGCTTAAGCTAGCAAATATCTCCCAGAGCCAAAAACACAGAAAATATAGTCAATCGCTCAATTTCTGCTGGTTTTTAAGGGTTGTTAATTCCAACAAATCTCAGATTTATTTCTGGATTTAACAACGCCTGTCTACTTTTATATGCTTTAATATCGACCGCAAAAACGTTTATGAATTCATTAATTCGATTTAGTGGTTGGATACCTGCGGTAAAACGCTGTATCCCTCCCGTCAGACACATAAAACAAGCAATTGTCTTATTAGCAGTTTCTATATTTTGTATTAGCTGTAGTAACGTACCTTCAACCATTAGCAACCCTTGGAAAATATTGTCTCTGCCATCAGAAGCAATTTTTTCTGATGTCGCTTTCACTAGTAACCCCGAGCGCGGTTGGTTGGTAGGAACTCAAGCAAACTTATTTGAAACCACCGATGGTGGAGAAACCTGGACGCAACAATCCCTAGACTTGGGAGATGAAAAAGTTGCCCTCGAAGCAATTAGCTTTGATGGAGATGAAGGTTGGATTGTGGGTCAACCCTCCATTTTGCTTCATACAGAAGATGGTGGCGACAGTTGGTCTCGCATTCCTTTGAGCAGCAAACTACCAGGCGCACCTTTAGATATTGTTGCTTTGGGTAAATCTACAGCGGAAATGGTCACCAACTTGGGAGCGATCTATAAAACTAATGATGGTGGCAAAAACTGGAAAGCTTTGGTAGAAGGCTCTGTGGGTGTTGCTAGAAATATTCACCGTTCTAACGACGGTAGATATGTAGCAGTTTCTGCTAAGGGTAACTTCTATTCTACTTGGGAACCTGGAGATACAGAATGGGTTCCTCACCAACGTACTTCTTCTCGTCGGCTGCAAAATATGGGCTTTGATGAAGAGGGCA
>NZ_JBZNBU010000219.1:0-18025 GCF_058530065.1 Waterburya sp.
ACGTCAGTTCGACGGAAAATATTTTTGAGGCTATTTAAGAAAATAAAGGAGAATTATCTCAATCTTAGTTACGAGAAATATACCCTTCTGCCCTCTGCCTCCTGCCTCCTGCCTTAACCTCACCAACTAATTTTGTTGTCATCGAACTCACGTTGTAGGGGATAGGGTGTAGGGAAAACAAAGGTTGTGGTTTTTTGGTTAAAAGAGATAAATGTCTTGATGTCTCCAGACACTTTTGAGAATTGGTTTTAGCTCTGAGACTATAGAGAAAAGTATTAAACCTATTTAAGACTTGTTTAACCTAAAAATCTGGATTTAAAATACAAAATATATTACATCGCCAAACTTAAAGTGCGATTACGGTAGCAACTGTTCCCCAAAGAGCGAAGGTTTCAGGAGAAGGAACTATAGTTACTAAAATAATTGTTTCTAGAAAGTATCTAGTTACTTTGTGTTTTTGCAAATATTCAAAACGACTAAATTGGCGATCAACTGTATTGAAACCATGTTTTAGATATTTAATTAACATCACGCTCACCTCTTGGAGAAATATTTAGATTGATCAAGTCTTTAGTTGACTTTCAATAGTTTATATATCTGATTCAAAGAGGTTGATGCAGTGTATGAGGCAAGAAATTATTAAGCTATTATCATTGGTATTTTTGCTAAATGGCTTATGAGAACAAAAGAAAGTCTGGTTAATGGCAAAAGCAGTAACTAAAGTTATCGCTTTATGAGGTTGAGAATGAGGATTGTCAGTTTCCAATAGATAAGAACCCCTTAAAACCTTACCATTCAATATACAGCCGTTTTCAGTTGAATAGCTCTCTGGGAAAATTTACTAGTTCGTAGTTTTTAGTTTTTAGTTCTTAGTTCTTAGTTTTTAAAGTTTAATTATGTGGTCTACCCATGTGAAAAGCGCAGTAAATCGAACCTAATTCTAAGTCTTCTTCATCTTGAATAAGTTGAAGAACCTGTGAGGTTTTGTTGAAAGTCAGGAGTCAGAATTCAGTACGCGATCGCCCGATCGAATAGTTAGAGATAGATTCGGAACAATTAAAATAATTACCAATCTGATGTTACGCACTGATTGATTGGCGGAGGTAGCTATTAGCTTTTAGCTTTTTGGAGATAGTCACTTATACTTATTGAAATTAATTAATTTATTTAAACTTTTAGCTCAATATTATTTTTAAGAATTAGAATAAAAGATAGATTAAAATATCTATGCCTGAGAACTAAAAAATAATCGAAGAACATCATAAAATATAGATAAACAACCAGACAGATAGAGAGTTTGGTTCAAAATATTGCTTTGATAATTTAAAGCAAATAGTTTATTAGTTTGTTAATAAAAAGAATTAAAAAACTAATCTTTGATATTTATAGAGATCGGCTAGAAATATCCGCGATCGTATTTTTAGCTGTTAAATATGTCTGAGAATTACAAAACTCGAAAGCACTATAAAGTTACTTGCAAACTATCCAATCGAGATAGAGATCGCGAGATTCAATAATGGTGAATGCCGACCTGGTTTAGATAAATGCAATTGGGGTTGTTTTCGCCATTAAGATTGCACAATATCGAATAGTCAGGAGGATTGACATGAGTACACTGCACGAACAAGAGTCTCATTCCTCTTCTACAAACCATGAAGAGATGCACGATGATTCCCACGATGATTCTGTAACATCTATCTTAACTGTCCCCGATTTTAACGGCGATGGTAGTGTAGACAGAGCAGATCTTAGGGATATTATTACCCGCTACGAAGCAGTGGAGGGAGAGGATTTATATCATCCCCTTTACGACTTAAATGTTAATGGCGAAATCGACCACGAAGATATAGAAGAGGTAATTCATGCTTGGGGCGAAGATGTTCCTTTACTCGACCAGCAGATTGCTCAAGCAACTCAAGCCACCATGAAATACTATGGTTCGGGAGGATTAGAACAGGCGATCACCGATGGTTTCATACCTTCAACTCAGGAAGCTAACGGACATGGAATTCACTATTATAACTTTCCTTTAGCCAACGAGATCGGGAACCAAACCGAATTAGATATCACCAGTCCTGTCGGTCTAAATTACGACAACGAAGGTAATTTAATCGCAGTTTTCTATATTCGCTTGCCTCAAACCCTAGAGACTACCCCCGAAAATCCTTTAGGGGGCATCATGAACGATCCAGAAGATGATTTTCCACCTACTTCCTTTGATACCTTAACGGCAGATGACTGGCATACTCATCGTAGTGCTTGGCTAATAGGTTTGGGAAATCTCAATTCTGAAGCGGTTTATTTTGAAGAAGATGTTCCGATTGAGGCAGTTGCCTCTCGAATAGAAAATGTTGATTCCGCGCTATTCCCAGAATCAGACCAGTTTTACAGCCCAGGATTTTGGATGTTGCATGGTTGGTTTCATTCATTTAATCCCAACGGTAATTTTGCCATCACTAATCCCAATGCGGGGTTGTATGGAGTAGAAGAATTAGGGGTACATGGCGGACACGGAGAACACCATTCCAATGAAGATAACTCTTTGATTGCTGGAACAGACTTCGGGGAAGGACTATACGGTACAGATGAAAACGATCGCATTAATGGCTTTAACGGCGATGATTGGATCGAAGCTGGATTGGGAGATGATTCTGTCTGGGGAGGTGGAGGTCATGATTGGATTAGAGGAGATAATGACTATACCTCCGAAGGTGGCGACGATATGCTTTACGGAGGACCTGGACACGATTTGATTCTCGGTCACGGCGGCAGCGATCGCTTGTTTGGCGGTACTGACAACGACCAACTGGTAGGCGGAGAAGGAGACGATCTCTTGCGAGGCGGTTTGGGATACGACATTCTCACTGGCGAAGGAGGAAGCGATCGCTTTGTCTTAGCAATGAGCGAAGGCACAGACATTATTACTGATTTTGAATTGGAAGCAGATTCTTTGGTTTTCTACACTGGTATCACTTCCGAAACAGTATCGATCGCTCAGTTGGATAACAATACTACTATCTCCTTTGCCGACGAAACCTTGGCTATTCTTAATGGAGTTAATGCAGATGATTTGATGGCAGCAGGAAGTAATGTATTTGTAGATGTTTGATAGACAGTATGGGCGGAAGGCATTTCGCCCGTACAAAGTTAGCGATCGAACGATATTTCTCGGTCAACCCATAAATTTAGTCACTCTTCGTTACTACTGGTTTTTTGGTCTTTGTTCAAAAGCTGCGATCGCGGTTTTCAAAGTAGGGTAGATGTGTTCGGCAGTGGGGTCTAAAAACTTGGCTTTTTTGAGGTCGAGATACAAATCCTGCTTGACTCGCGCCAGGGCAAAGGTAATATTTTTAGTAGCTAGTTCTTCTCGTAATTCTGCCAGCATATCAATGGCAGTAATATCTATCTCCACGTTGGCTTCCATATTCAAGATCAACCATTCAACAGGATTTACTTCGGCTGCGATCGCTTCCAATACTCGTTCTTTGAAGTTTTCCGCATTGGCAAAACAGAGGGGTGCATCGTAGCGATAGATTACCAAACCAGGGACGGTAGTCGCTCCTTCCCAATCATCAATATCGTGAAATCCAGCTAATTCGGGGACTTTGCCCAATATGGCATCGTGGGGGCGAGCAACGCGATAAAATAGCTCGATAACTGACAGGCTAACGGCGATTCCTACACCAACTAAGATATCGGTAGCTAATACGGCAATGGTAGTAGTAATGGCAATAAAAAATTCACTACGACGGAATTTATATAATCTGATAAACTCAGAGACTTCAATCAGTTTAGTGGCTGCATAAATCACAATTGCCCCTAGTGCAGCCTTGGGGAATAAAGCTAACAGGGGACGAAAAAACAGCAGTACGATAATTACCGCCACCATTGCTACCAGAGAATATAGCTGGCTTTTGCTACCCAAAGAATCACCAATCACAGTTCTACTGCCGCTACTGCTGACGGGAAAACCTTGCATCAAACCATTAGCGAAATTGGCAACTCCCAAAGCTAATAATTCTTGATTAGCATCGATTTTATAATTATTGCGAGTAGCAAAAGCCCTAGCAGTCAGAACATTATCGGAGTAACCCACTAAAGAAATACCCACCGCAGTAGCTACTAAAGAGGTCAAATTGCTGACAGATAATTGAGGCAAAGCAAAAGACGGCAAACCTGCAGGAATCTCGCCAATTATGGCAACTCCGCGAATATCTAGATTAAATAAGGCTACGGCTGCGGTAGACAATAAGACAGCAATCAAAGGTACGGGGGCGGTAGCAAAACGTCGCTGGAGAACAAACAAAAAGATTAATACCGCCATACTTAAAATTAACGTAGGGGTATGAGCTAAAGACAACTTATTCACAAATTCACTAATTTGACCAAAAAAGGCATCTGCCTCAATGTTTAACTTACCAATCTTGCCCAGTTGTCCCCCAATCATAATTAAGGCAATTCCCGCCATATAACCAGTTAATACAGGTTTAGACAGCAAATCCGCCAGAAAACCCAATTTAGCCAGATAGCCAGCCATACAGACCAAACCCATAATCGTTGCCAATAAAGCAGCCAAGCCAATGTATTCATCACTTCTCGCTGCTGCTAAAGGTGCGATCGCTACTGCCGTCATCACTGCGGTACTGGATTCGGGACCAATGGAAAGTTGAGGGGAAGAACCAAATACAGCATAGATAACCATCGGCGGTAAAATCGCCCATAAGCCCGCTTTAGGTTGAACTCCTGCCAACTCACCATAAGCCAAACACTGGGGTATTAAATAGGCTGCTACCGTCAAACCCGCCAACAGATCTCCCCGCAGCCAACTACTTTGATAGTTAACTAATTTCTTTAATCCTGGTAGTTGAATAAACCAACTTTGGCGATCGCTCTTGTTTGTCATAAAAATTTTGTAGCGACGAATACAATTAATTCAAGCTTAAGGGGTATTCTGCATCGAATTACTGCGATCGCTCGCCCGTAACAAAAAGTAATTTAAAATCCCTCCCAGAGCAATTATGGCTGCTAGTTGACCTATATCCTTCCAACTGATATTACGGATTTTTGTTGTTAGACGCTGACGTTAAACTTGTGTAGGGTAAATCCAACCCTATCTACTTTAAGAAATCCGAGAAGATTTCGCAAGTAAAGACTCTACCATTATCGGAGTTAAAGGTTTAGCAAACAAATATCCCTGAGCAAACTCACAACCTAAGTCTTTTAGTTGATGTAGTTGTTGAGATGTTTCTACCCCTTCAGAAATAGTGTCCATACCCAAGGTTTTTGCCAGAGTAATAATCAGCCGCACAATCTCAAAATTTTCTGAGTCAAAATTCATTTGCTCGATAAAAGAACGGTCTATTTTCAAATTATCAATGGGAAAACGGCGTAAATAGCTCAACGAAGAATAACCAGTGCCAAAATCATCAATACTTAGCTTAATATTTCTTTTCCTAATCTCTTTTAAGGTATTTTGTACGTTACCCTCTGGTTCGATTAAGGCACTTTCGGTAATCTCCAACCTTAAAAATTTGCCGTCTAAGCCTGTTTCTGCCAGAATTTGGTCTAGTTTGTCGATAAATTTAGGTTCTTGTAATTGCTGACTGGCTATATTAATACTCATCTTCAAATGTTTCATCTGAGGAATTAAAGCAAACCTGCTGCGCCATTTTTGTAGTTGTTGGCAGGCTTCTCTCAGCAACCATTCTCCAATATCCAAGATTAATCCTGTATCTTCGGCGATGGGAATAAATTCGATCGGAGAAATAAAACCTTTTTGAGGATGTTTCCAACGAATTAAAGCTTCAAAACCAACCAAAATATTGCTATCTACAGACATAATGGGTTGATAGTGCATGACAAATTCCCCTCGTTGGAGAGCGATCCGCAAGCTATTTTCTAATTCAACCAATTTGACAGTTTCATCGTACATTGTCCGATCAAAGATAGCGTAACGTGCTTTGCCATTGTCTTTGGCACGATACATAGCAATATCAGCATCTCGCATTAAATCTGAAGCATTGTTATATTCTACCGAGCTAAATACAATACCAATGCTGGCACCAGTAAAAATATTTTGACCGTCTAACACAAAGGGCGATCGCAATTCTTGTTGGATGCGATCGCCAATAGTAGTTGCTTCTTGCAGATTCCTGATTCCGTCGAGTAAGATTACGAACTCATCTCCCCCGAGTCGAGCCACAGTGTCTTTGGTGCGGACGCATTTTTGAAGTAAACCAGATACTGCTACTAGCAAGCGATCGCCCATTAAATGTCCCAAACTATCGTTGATCGATTTAAAGCGATCTAGATCGATATATAACAAGCCATACTTATGAATGGGGTTGTTTTTGGCACGAGTAATGGCAGATTCAATTCTTTGGGTCAACAAAGTACGATTTGGCAGACCAGTTAAACCATCGTGCAAGGCATCATGAAGTAATTGGTGTTGAACGCGCTGGCGTTCGTTAACTTCCTGACGTAGTTTCTGTACCACAGTTTTGAGTTCGCGAGTTCGCTGACAGACTCTTTTTTCCAAATCTTGATTCAATTCAACGATCTTAGCTTTGGCTAATTGCAGAGAAACTTGATTTTTGACCCTAACTAAAACTTCCTTCACTTGAATTGGTTTACTAATGTAGTCTACTCCCCCTGCTTCAAAAGCTTTTACCTTATCAATAACATCATCTAAAGCACTGAGAAAAATAACTGGAATGTCGCGAGTATTTTCGTTGGCTTTCAATCTCTGACATACCTGATAGCCATTGAGATCGGGCATTTTGATATCCAGCAAAATTAAATCGGGCAAAATTGTGTTCGCACCACGGATAGCTGTCGAGCCGTTTTTAGCACAGCGTACTTGATATCCTTGTTTGCTCAGAGTCTCCGACAGAATTTGTAAATTATCGGCAACATCGTCAACTACTAAAATACAAATTGGCTTGGCGGCATTAGAGATGGTCATTGTTCCTAATGGGTGTGAGGGTGGACTATTTAAAACCAGGCTTACGACTCGTCGGTCAGCAGCCTGGGGAAACCCCAGGCTTACGACTCGTCAATTGTTCTGACTATTTTGGGCGAGGTTAAGAATGCGATCAAAATCAAAGTCGTTGATTTGTCTTTGGAGAGCATTTTTTAAATCTGTATGTTCCATGGGAATGCTTTGTAATAGTTGAATTAATAAATCTCGATCCAGATTGAAAGCAGCTGTTTCTACTTGTTCCCACCAGTCATCGGGCATTACCTTCAAAGAATCTGCTGTTAATTTAAAATTGGGTAAGTCTAAAGGGGTATTTGCTTCATAGGCATAGCGTATGCCCAAATGCTGGGCGATTTTGTCGAAGATAATCTTTTCGGAAAATGGTTTGGCTACAAAATCATCACATCCCGCAGCTTCCAAAAGTGATTTTTCTTCTTCGAGGCTGCTGGCACTTAATGCCACAATGGGAATGTGACTACCGTGGGCATTAAGTTTTATGCGCTCTGTTGCTTCGCAACCATTCATCACGGGCATTTTTAAATCCATCCAAATCATGTGGGGTTGCCAGCGCAACCAAATCTCGATCGCTTCTTTGCCATTGACAGCTTCTTGAACCTGAAAACCTACCGATTCTAAAAGCTGTGACATGATTTTACGATTGGTTTTAGAGTCGTCTACGACTAAAATCCGATATTCAATTTGGTCTGATTCCAAACCAATGATTCTTTTGACAGTGGATGGAATTGATATTTGTTGGGGAAGGATGTTTTCGGCTCTAATTGACAGCTTGAAAGTAATGCTAGCAGTGGTCGGAATATTGTCAATCACGGTAATATCTCCCCCCATTAGCCGAGCTAGTTTGCGACTTAAAGGCAAATTCAGAGAGCTACCTTTGTTAGATTTTGATTCTTGTTGGACTCTCACCATCGGCTCGAATAAAGTCTTAATCTCTCTGGAATCGCTAGCAAAATTGTTATTTTTGATTTCAAAGTAAATTAAATTGCTGACAGCAGAACTTTCCTTGGCAGTATTTTGCTTATTTTTAGAACTGTCAGCAGTCACTTTAAGATTTATGTCTGCTAATGAAGTAGATTGGAGGCAATAGTCAATTAGATTGCCAATAATCTGTCTGAGCCGACGCTCATCAATACAGATATATTGTGGTAAGTTCTCTTCTTTAGTTAGAGAAAATTGCTCAGCTTCATTATGGGGGTAAAATTGAAAACTCTGTTTTAGATTATGTAGCCAACTATAAAAGTCAATATTGTTCCGCTCTAGAGTTAGTCGATTGGTTTCCATCTTGGCTAAGTCAACTACATCGTTAATAATCGAGAGCAAGCGATCGCCATTGCGATTGATGATGGCAATATTCTCTTTAGCAGACGAGTTAGTTGGTAGTTCTTGTTCCATGATTTGGGTAAATCCCAAAATGGCATTGAGGGGAGATCTCAATTCATGACTCATCTCTGCTAAAAGCCCATAGGCATAGCGATTATTTGTTTGCTCTGAGTTTTCTGGGGCTAAATCTTCTGGCTTATCTAAAGATAAACTCGGTTCTGTTTGCACCACAATTTCATTGTTTGAATTTGCAGAATCACCCTCGGAGGGAGTCAATTTTTTACCGAACAAAGCTATTTCTAGATAAGTCAGTGATTGCCACAATATAACTGGCAATAAATAAGTGTAGTATCGCTCAAACCAGTTATGATTGCCCTCAATTGTATCGATTGGCAATTCTGAGGTTGGTACAATAGCGATCGCTAACCAATATATTCCTAACTCCCGATTTTCCCAGGGATTTATTACTGCAATCATCGGTTGGCGATCGATGACAAAACTCAATCGCTCTGACTGGTTAAAACTAGCAAGATTTTGCCGTACATAATTCAAAATTGTCTTTTGCTTGAGAGTTGCTTCAACTTCTGAATTACGCTCAAAATTACTAGCAATAATCCTCCCATTACGATCAAAAACTGCGATCGAAGTCATCAACTCTGGATCGATCTTAGAGAGATAGTCAATAATAAACTTTTGATAAAGTTTTTCTTGTTTAAATTCTAGATTGTCAAGTTCTGATGATAATCTAAGGTTAGTATTTCTAGCATAGTTTTCGTTAAAATTAACCAGATTTTGTCGATCTCGCTGAGTTGACAAATATTCAATACAACCTAAAGTTAATAGGATATTGACTATCATAAATATTAAATAAAATTTTTTTTGTTTATTTCCAAAAGCAAGAATAGATTCTTTGAGTTGTTTAATTCGATTTTTAAATTTCATAGATACTTCGCGAATAGGTTGTCTCAACTAAACTTTTAATACAGGTGTTCGACTGTTATTAAATACTGATATTAAAGTTTTATATTTTTTTTATATCTATGAAAATATAGACAAGATAGATATTAAGCACACTTCATCGACGCTCATCTCTAAAAGTCTTACTATTTATGTTGATTAATTATAGTATTTTCTCCTAAAAAGTGACAAAAAAAAGTTTAAAATATTTCATCAACTCGATTTATCCAATTGGTTTTTCCTAAGACAATATAGGGACGCACTATATATGATATGCCACGTAATCGATTTTGTTGCAAAAAATTGAGACAATTTCTTACTATCCTTTAGTTCTTGATAATTAGTAGAACTGATGAACTTAAAGCAACAATTTTAAGGGAAATATTTTTAATATAAAGTTATTTTACTTCGTAAAAATTAAGTTAAAAATATAGGCAAAGACAATGTTTTAAATTAAAGAGATTTTATTTATAATCTTTTTAGGATTGTTGTCTGAAAAATTAGTTATGTAGAGTTTTTTTGTCTGTTCAGAAGCAACTTAGATCGCCAATGACACATTAAAAAATTGGGTAAGTTAAATTTGCATAGAGCGATCGCATTTAGTAATGCGATCGATTATGGCAACGTAACTAATACGAATATATTATCCGCGATCGCCAATCTTGTCATAAAATTC
Source organism: Waterburya sp. (assembly GCF_058530065.1). Lineage (NCBI taxonomy): Bacteria > Bacillati > Cyanobacteriota > Cyanophyceae > Pleurocapsales > Pleurocapsaceae > Waterburya > Waterburya sp. The sequence continues at coordinate 9,951 of NZ_JBZNBU010000219.1, forward strand.
GTACATACGTCTGGTGTGAATTAAAATGACCAAATAGATAAAGGGCTGCGCTCTAGTTATTAGTTATTAGTTATTAGTTATTAGTTAGGGACGTTTCATGAAACGTCTGTACTAGTTATTAGTTATTAGTTATTAGTCGTTCAATATATTCTGTTTTAGAACGACTATAGTTTTTCCGTATTTTTTCCCAGGTCAATGGTGAGCTAGAAAAGCCAAATTTGAGATAATCTATTTCATCATAAAAGGCGATCGATGACCATAACTCAATTAACTAATAATGGCATTTCAGGAAGACCAGATATTTCAGGAGATAGAATAGTTTGGGTAGAAAATGGCAGCCTAGATAAAGTCATTTTATTTGATGGCAATAGCAGCACTGTTTTGCCCGATCTAGGGATAAGCTCTAAAGTGAGTCCTCAAGTCTCAGCAGAGGGAGTCTTATGGAATGGTTACGATAATGGTTGGCAAATATTTTTTTATAATAATACCGATACAACACAGCTAACTGTAGATTTGGAAGTCGATGAGAAAAAGCTATCAGAAAATAAAATTGCTTGGCGGAGTGCTCCAGAATGGACTCCTTCAGGAAGTTTAATCGAAGTTTATTTATATGACGATCGTACTCAAATAACCCAACAATTAACTAATAATAATATCCGCGAATCTTCTGTTAATATTTCTGGAGAAAATGTGGTTTGGAGTGGAGTTGGTAATAGCATTTTCTTAAATAAAGGTACTAACCTGATCGAACTTACCGATAATGGTTATAATCCTCAAATTTCTGGAGATTTTGTAGCTTGGGAAGCCTATGGTGAAAATTCTACCAGCGAAATTTATTTATACGATAACGACTCTATTACTAAGATTGCCAATAGTAACGATAACATTTGGCTTCATGGACTTTTTGTTAGTAATCTTTTCTGGAGCGAATGGGATGGCAATGATTGGGAACTATTTCACTACAATGGAATCAATACATCCCAAATAACTAATAATGACTTTAACGATATACTAACTCCTAGCAGTACTAGCTCTTCTTCTAGCATTAATAGTTCTGCTGCTGCCGATGGTTCTGGAGATAATTTAGTTTGGAGTAGTTACGTTGATAATAATTGGGAAATATTCTTTTTCAATGGTACGGAAACAATCCGAGTAACCAATAACAATGTTGACGATCTTAATCCTCAAATTTCTGGAGATACGATTGTTTGGAGTACTGAAGGGGCGACGCAAGATATTTTTAAATTCGAGCCCAACTATATTCCCGAGGCAACGTCATTATTATTAGAAGATTTCGATCCTAATATTGATAATCTCCAGTGGCAAACAATTAATAACGGTACTGTCAATCATAACTTTAGCGGTATTGGCAATTCTCTTTATTTTTCAGGGGGAAGCTATGGCGGAAATAGTCGTTTTGCAACTACTAATCCATTGGATTTATCAACGGGAGGATTTATTACTTTCGATCTAATTTTTGGCGATAGTCAGAATGGAGGAGAAAATGCCGATGAAGGAGAAGATGTCGCTTTAGAATATTCGATCGATAATGGTACGAATTGGATGCAACTGGAGTTGTACGATACTGAAGATTATACTAGTTGGTCTACTTTAGTCGAGTCTATTCCCTTAGAGGCTCAAACTGAAGCTACCCATCTGCGTTGGCGACAAGTCCAACAAAATGGTTCGAGTTATGACAATTGGGGATTAGATAATATTGAAGTATTAAATCAAGAAACTAACTTTGCTCCTACTGGGATGGATGCAGTCTTCACCCTAGAAGAAAATTACCCCAATAATACTATAGTAGGCGCGATCGCAGCCAGCGATCCTAACCCAGAACAAATTCTTAGCTACGAAATTGTTTCGGGCAATAAAACTGGTGCTTTTGCGATCGATTCTGATGGAGAAATTATAGTTAGCGATCGCACTATGCTAGATTATGAAATTAATCCTAGTTTCGATTTGGAGGTTGAAATTAGGGACAATGGTACTCCTAGCTTAACAGATACGGTTTTAATTACTGTAGATTTACTCGATGTCTATGAAGGGACTATTGTTGATGCGATCGCCGAAGATTTCGATCCAGATATCGAGCATTCTCTTTGGAGGGATGTGGGAAATAGTAACATTAATAATAATTTTAGTGGAGCTAATAATTCCATCTTCTTTACTGGGGGAAGTTACGGAGATGATTCCCGCTATTTAACCTCGGCGGAAGTTGATGTTAGCAATGGGGGGGAAATTACTTTCGATCTAATTTTTGGTAATAGTAATAATGGCGGTGAGAATGCCGATAAAGGAGAAGATGTTATTCTAGAATATTCTCTTAATGGCGGTGTTGATTGGGAAGAAATTAACCTTTACGATACCGAAGCCTACATCAATTGGACGACTATTAACGAATCTATTCCTGTGGGCGCACAGAGCGATAGTACTACCTTTAGATGGTTGCAGATACAACACAATGGCTCTAGCTTTGATAACTGGGGTTTAGATAATATTGCGATCGCTCCAGAGTCTACTTTGCCAGTCAATTAAATTCGGTATTATTGCGATTACAACTAACAAATCGCAAACTATTAATACCGAAGTCAAAGAAATAATATTACAATGACAGGCATCTAGGTTAAAATCTCGAACAGCTAGCCGAATGTCTGAAAACTTGGCAGGAAAGACAATTAAAAACCATTTCTATCTAGAAAAAAAGTTAGATAGCGGTGATTTTGGTACGATCTATTTAGCAAGAGATACTTTTAGCGCGGTGGGAGGCAATTATGTAGTCAAGCATTTTGCCCCCACTTATGAAAACGAAAATCAATTGCAAGCTGCTATAGAATTGTTTAAACAGGAAGCAGATAGCTTGCAAAAATTAGGCAATCATCCTCAAATCCCCCGAATTTATGACTTTTTTACGGAGGAAAATAATTTTTTCTTAGTTCAAGAATTTATTGAAGGCAAGACTTTAGCAGAAGAACTCGCAACAACCCCAAAATTCAATCAATCTCAAGCTAAAAAGCTATTGATTCAAACTTTAGCTGTCCTAAAATTTATTCATGAATCTGGATCTATACATCGCAATATTCAGCCATCTAATCTAATTAGAAATCGTTTTGACAATCGCATATTTTTGATTGATTTTGGTGCTATCAAAGAAAAAATAAATCCTGTAAATTTTAGTCTAGAAGGACAATTTACTCCTACCACTGGAATTTTAAATCCTGGCTACACTCCCTACGAACAATTAGAAGGAAGACCAGAATATTGTAGCGATATTTATGCTTTGGGAATGGTGGCTATTCAAGCCATGACGGGAAAACATCCCGATACTTTACAAAGAAATATCAATTCCGAGTTGATGTGGCGCGAACTACTTCCCCTTCAGGAAAATTATGAGCCAAAGTTTCTCGAATCGATTGAGAAAATGGTAGAACATAATTGGCAGAAAAGATATCAATCTGCTCAAACCGTTTTACAGGATTTAGAACAAATTATTAGTGATGGAGATACTATAATCAATAGTCCTCTGGAAAACAATTCTCCTATCAACAACCGAGATGCCACAGCACAAAATCATTCTCATCCTTCTATAGAAGAGAACTCTTCACCAGTAAACATCCCTAAACCTTCAAATAAATGGAAAATCTTAGTTGGGTTGGGGATTTTTAGCGCGATCGCAATTCCTGTGGGATTATTTTTTAATAATTCTCGAATGGGAAAATTTATTACTTATGAAACAGAACGAATTAAAATTGAATATCCTGCTGATTGGCAAAGAGAAAATAGAAATAATTTTTTGAATAATACTGTCGTTTTTACTTCTCCTCAAGAAAACGAATCAGATAAATTTCAAGAGAGGGTGGCAGTAATTGTCGAAGACTCATCTCGCCCTTTATCCCTCAAAGAATATACCAATCAAGCAGTTCAACAAATAGAGAGTTTATCGAATTTTGTCATTTCACCCCCCAGACCAACAACTTTAGGGCTGAGTGATGCTCAATATATTATCTATCAAGGAATGGATCGCAATACTAAAGTCAAAAGACATGAAGTATGGACGGTTAATTACAAAAAAATTTACACGGTAATTTATACTGCCGAACCAGATAAATTTGATAAGTTCTTTCCCCAAGTAGAGAAGATGATTGATTCTCTAGAAATTTTAAGATAAAAGTATTTTAAGAATTTCAAGACAGGTCTAAAATAATGCCTATCAAACCTTGGCAGCTAGTAATTCTCATTCTTCCTATTGCAATTATCATTATCTTTCTTTTAATAGCAGCAGGTTCGCAAATTCATGATTGGGGAATTAATTGGATTTGGGCAGTTTTTATCGTTGTCTTTACAGTGTGGCGTTGGTTACTAGTTCAATGGACAAAACCCGCTTTAGCAGAAATTGAATCGGCGATGGAGGAGATCGAGCGAGAATTAACTAATCATAATCCAGAAATCCTTCGGGCTGGAGACAAACAAGAACAAATCCTGGCTTCTTTAGGTTCGGTTATCGCCAAAACCAAGACAGACGAACCCATTTGGCAAGATTGGCAGACTTTTTGGCAAAGATGTCAAGAATTAGTTATGGCGATCGCCCATGTTTACAATCCAGAAGTCAAACGTCCTCTATTAAATATCTATATTCCCGAAGCTTATGGTTTAATTCGGGGTACGGTAGACGATACCGATCGCATGATGCAAAAATTGTCTCCCGTACTCAATCGAGTATCTGTCGGACAGGCATACGAAGCCTATGAAACCTACCGCAAGCTAGAACCATCTCTACAAAAACTAGGCAAAGCATTTAATTGGGCGCAATGGTTGTTAAATCCCGCAGCAGCCGCCGCCAAACAAGCCACCAGAAAGTTTAACTCTCAGGCAAATCAAGAACTATTACTTAATTTAGGTCAATTAATGCGGGAAACGGCATTAAAAAATCTAGCACAACAGGCGATCGCCTTATATGGAGATGAAACTATTACTCTCCCCGAAATAGATCCTCAACCTGCTATTGCTGAAGTTCAAACCAAAACAGTTAAAGAAATTCTAGAATCTGCCCAATCTCCTCAATCAATAGCTCAAAAGCCCGTCAAAATTATTTTAGTCGGTCGTACGGGGGCGGGGAAAAGTAGTTTGATTAATACCCTCTTTCAAGCAGATAAAGCCGAAGTTGATGTCTTGCCCAGTACCGACACCATCAAGAATTATATTTGGCAAACTCCAACCCAAGAAGTATTAGAAATACTCGATACCCCTGGTTACGAACAGGTCAATCATGCCGAATATAGAGAGAGAGTTTTAGACTACGCGACTACCGCAGATTTATTGCTACTAGTGACTCCTGCTTTAGATCCTGCCCTACAAATGGACTTAGACTTTTTAGCAACCTTAAAAGCAGACTTGCCCGACTTAAATGCGATCGCGATTGTGACTCAAGTCGATCGCCTGCGCCCAATTCGCGAATGGAATCCTCCTTATGATTGGCGAGAAGGAAATAAAGCCAAAGAAAAATCGATCCGCGAGGCGACTGGTTACCGTGCCGAACAACTAGGAGATATCTGCGATCTAACTCTGCCTATCGTAACCGAAGATCGACAAAGCGATCGTCCTGGATGGGGTATTCAAGATTTATCTTCAGAACTAATTAGAGCGATCGAGCCAGCAAAACAACTCCGTTTGGCACGTTTTCTCAAAAACCTAGAAGCCCGCAGTCAAGCCGCAGCCCAAATTATCGATCGCTATAGCCGTCAGATGGCTACTACTCAAGGATTAACTACCTTTCTCAAAAGTCCCATCTTACAATTTTTATCTACCATGTCTACGGGCAACAATGCTTTAGCCTTTGTCTTAGCCGAACAAATTCCCGTCGAACAAGCCCCTGTAGTTATTGGCAAGCTTCAGATGGCTTACGAGCTTTATAGCTTACTCCAAGAGGATTCTAGTATTGCTGGTTTCGATCTGCGTTCGATTTGGTCTTTGTTATTAGACAATAACGATGCTAGCGAAAAAAATACCTGGGCGTTTGGTAATGCTTTGGTCGAATATTATGTTAACGATTTAACTCCAGATCGGCTAAAGGAAAAATATCAAGATTATTTGGCTAGTAGATAATGTATGTTCATTCCCAATAGAGATCGGATGGTTTTTTAAAAGTAGCGATAAGTTGCGATCTCTGTTCGCTTTTTATGTCTAGAGTTGGGAAACGCGATTAGGCTTCGCCTAGCCTTCGGATCGCAATGTACAAAAGCAGTACCATTAAAATATAGCTATATCAAAAATTGTTGACAAATCAATATTAGCCAGATGGAAGAACTTATACAGCTACGTCAAAGTATTGAACAACATGACTTGAAGACTGCACTAAAAATTGTTGACGATTTAGAAGAAATGTCTGTAGAAGACAAGCTCAATAAGATATTTAGCTACATGATTGTTTTGCTTCTAGATTTAATCAAGGAAGATGCGGAGAAGCGACTTACTAAATCTTGGAAGCTATCGATCAATAATTCAGTTAAACAGATAAATAGAACTAATAAAAGAAGAAAGTCGAGAGGCTATTATGCCAAGCAAGAAGATCTAATTGACATTATCAACGATGCTTTTGAGCTAGCAGTTGAAGGTGCTGCGATCGAAGCTTTTGGTGGTGCTTATGATGAACAAGAATTACTGAAATTAATTAACGTAGATAAAATTAAAGACAAAGCTATTTCTTTGTTAGATTATTCAGAATAGAGCGATCCGAAGGCTAGGCGAAGCCTAATCGCATTTTCTAAGTCAAGAAGTTTTTTTATCTCTCGCAGAGGCGCAAAGGCGCAAAGAAAGATAGCAGAGAAAATAGAGGTTTAGGAAAAAAGCGATCGCGGTCATTTTCTATCACTTACAATTCATCTTCCGAAATACCCGAAACTTTTAAAAAATGTTTTAATAATCCTGTTTTCAAAGCTTTATTACCATGTATTGGAACAGAAATTCTTTGAGTATTACCCGATTTGCCATAGATGTGATGACTACCGTTGACTCGCAGTAAAATCCAGTTTTTGCTTTCAAGGAGTTTGGCAAACTTTTTACCGCTTATGGACTTCATACAGCGATTTCAAAGACTTGAGCATTGTTATCTAATTCTAAATCCGATTCATCTACAGATAAACATCCTTCTACTGCTTCATAAATGTTTTGTAGCAATTCTTCAAAAGTATCTCCTTGAGTAGCACAACCAGGAATCGCTGGTACTTCTGCCCAATATCCTCCTTCTTCTGCTGTATGGATAACGACTTTTAATTTCATAAGCTAGTTTTTCATATTTTCTGACATTTTAATAATTAATACGTCAATTTTAAACAAAGATCGCTTTTTGAATAGAGAAATAAGGCGATCGCATTTTTGAAGTCAAGAAGCTATTTGGTCATAATCTCTCGCAAAAGCGTAAAGGCTCAGAGAATAATCAATACAGAAGGAGATAATAGTTTTCACATAGCTGATTTATTTTAGTTGAGCTACTATTGGTTACTCAAAATTTATATCAACATTTCTATGAAAGAGCTTAAATATTTTATGTGGGGTTATCAACCTCATTTTCAACGTGCAGCTCAGAGATATGCAGAAAGCATTTTTAATAAACTAGATGAGAATTTACAACCAAAAGTTTTTCTCGTTGGAGTTCTAGTTGAAGATAAAGAGAATAGTTGTCCTATTTGTGTTGAGCCAGAAGATTGTGGATATCGCCCAGATATTTTTTCTGATGTTTTAGATAATGCTTATGAATTATATTTTAATGATGAAGATCTTGGAATTTTGCATGGCGATCCAAGGGAAGCAGACAAACATTTAAAAGCAATAGAGCATAACGCATTGAAAAATGCAATTCAAAATATAGTTTCCAACTATGATGATACTTCTGGGCTTATTTATTTTTGCTCTTTTCCAACTTTGGTAGAAGGATACAGGGTCTCTGTTGCACTTCAGCTTAATAAAGAAATATTTAATAATTACTATTCGCTTTCTAAAGATAAAGCTGTAAATGGAATATTTACTATACGGAAATCTTTATTAGACTCAACTATAAATAAATATTTTTATGAATG